>JBBKWE010000232.1:0-9474 GCA_037968795.1 Ferruginibacter sp. | reverse complement strand
GCCTTGTAGAAGCTACTATCTTTTTCAATTCTGTAGATGAAATCAGGAACGTCCAGCCTGTTATTAACTACGACCTCGCTAAGCGTTATAGCTTTTTCGCCTACGAAAGTAAGACTGTCTCTTTCTTGGGCATTGCAAAAAAGCGATAGAGAAAGAAATAATATTGTAAAAAAAAACTTCATTGCTAACTGTCTGAACTCTGATTTGTGAGATTTACATGATTTACTTAATTACAATCATTGGTCATGAAATATCTAAACAAAAGAAAAATTCCTTTTTAATTAAGATAATAAAAACGCCATAACCATGAAAATCAAAAATCATACTTATTTTGGAAAAACCATCCTATAATCCACATTAATCCTCCCCTTACTTATATCCGCAAGTTTTCTTTTAAGAAGTGTTTTTTTTAATGGTTTAAGGTAGTCAATGAATAATTTTCCTTCTATGTGGTCGTATTCGTGTAAGATTACTCGGGCAGTAATGCCGTTAAATGTCTTCGTATGCTTTTCAAAATTTTCGTCCTCGAATGAAATAGACACCGTTTGCTTGCGGATAACATCTTCTCTCACTTTGGGTATGCTAAGGCATCCTTCATTATAAGACCACTCGCTACCAGAAAGTTCTTCTATTTGCGCATTTATAAAAACGCCTTTGTACCCTTCGTCATCAGGGTAGAAATCCACTTCATCTTCTTCCAGGTTTTCGAGGATTTGCACGCTATCTATCAGAAATAATCTTATAGCTTTGTTTATTTGTGGTGCCGCAAGCCCTACGCCATTGCTATTGTACATAGTTTCCTGCATATTGTCAATGAGGGTTTGCAAGCCGGGATAATCCTTATCTATCGCCTTACACTTTTCTCTCAGCACCGGAGTTCCATATGCTACTATCGGTAAAATCATTCTTTCTTATATTTTAATCATTATCAGAATCAGGTATACTGTATTCTGGTATTTTTTCTATGAAAATCGTCAGAAGCTCAGGTGCCAATGACTTAAGCTGCAAATATAAAGCAATCAAAAAATAGCCAAATTTGCAGACCGGTTATTACCCGTAGTGTTGCAGATATTCCTGCAAAATAATGGTTGCCGCTATCTCATCTACCAATTCCTTTTTCCTCCTGTCTTTCTTTTTCATTCCCATTGCTAGCATAGCTTCTTTAGCCATTTTGGAGGTATACCGTTCGTCTACTGTTTCTACAGGTATGGAGGGAAAAGTAGTTCCCAGTTTTTTTACAAATGCTCTTACAGGTTCGGTATTGTGGGTATCACTTTCGTCCCAGTTTACCGGCAGACCTATGATGATTTTTTCTACCTGTTCTTCTCCCAGATATTTCTTTAAAAAGTCTAATAGCGTATTGGTAGGAATGGTTGTAAGCCCCGTAGCTATAATCTGCAAAGGGTCTGTAACTGCTATACCTGTGCGCTTTCCGCCGTAATCTATTGCGAGTATTCTAGGCATTGTCTTTTTGTGCGGTAAGAATGCAAAATTGCATTTCGAGCCCAAGGCTGTAATCGTATAATTCTTTTATGAAATTTGGGCCATACTTAGCGTAATAAGGAATAATATTATCTCTCCTTTCCTGCAACTTTCCGTTAGGGCATACTCCTTCTTTAGCTTTTATGATCTGCATGTATGCTGCGTCTGCTTTTTTTCTGGTAGCAGAGAGCATTTTCTTCTCCAGCTTATTTATTTTCTCTAAAGCTTTCTGTTGGAGTGCCCACACGTGCCGCTCCAGCGTAGGATCTACCGCGGTTGCAATGGACCTGGCAGCTTTGTAAGTTTTTATCAAGGCAAGTTTTTCAGCAGCCAGGCTCAGATTCTTTGTTTCTTTTCTTGTGGCCACTTGTGTGTGTAATTCCAAGGTGGACTTAAACATATCAAGCGGAAGCAACTCAAGCTTTTCCCATAATTCCTGAACCCGTTTTTCTACTACGGCAAAGGAATTCCTAAGCACTAAAACCGGCATAGGAACATTTGCATTTTTAAATACTTTCTTTAACTCCAGCCAATACGCTAATTCTCCGCCACCGCCTACAAAGACAATGTTGGGCAAAATAAGTTCCTGGTATACCGGCCTTAAAATAACATTGGGACTTATAGTTTCTGGCTTATCTCTGAGAGAGGCCAATAATTCTGTTTGTGTGTATTTTTTGTCCTGCCCATTAATAAAATAATACTCCCCTTGCTGCTCTATTCTTTCCCGCTTGTCGCCTTCCAGGTAAAATAAATTTATATCTCTGCCGCCTGCTTGTATCTTATACTTTGTGGGCAATTCACAAATAGTTTCTTCTACCGCCGCTGCAGAAAACTTTTCTTTTATTTCTCTTTCTGCGAGCGGAAGAAATTTCTTTTTTAAATCTGCCCCTTCGCTTAGTAATACGATAATACCATAGGCTGCAAACAATTCATTTACGAAGTGAAATGTAGCATCTGCTATTTTCCCGGCTTCTTTGTAGCTGTTTTTAATCATGGCAATTATCTCCCCGCCATATTTTTCATGCCCTACCTGCGCTTCTATCTCGTCTATAATTCCTAGCAGCTCCTTGTCTATTATCATTCTTCCTACTGCGCCTGTTTGTTCGGTATCCCAGGTATAGGTTTTTGTACCTATTTCTATGGTACCTAGTTCTTCCAGGTCTGCATCTTCAGATCCTATGTAATACACTGGCACAAAATTGTACGCCGGCAAGTCTGTGCTCAACTGATCTGCCAGTTTAATAACATGAAGAATTTTGTAAATGAAATAGAGATGTCCTGTAAAAATATTGGGCTGGTGTGCCGTGCAGATGGTAAAAGTATTTTCTGCCAGTAAGGATTGAATATTCTCTTTTACTTTATCTGTAGTGGTTAATCCTTTATAAGATTCTGTGAGGGATTGCACCAGAGCTTTACGGTCTGTGCCTGCAGTTTGTTTTGCAGCAATAGCATCTTTTATCCCTTCAATTGTGGGAAGATGCGTGTAAAATTGCTGCAGGTCTTTATCAAACGCCACATAATCCTGCACGAGGCCGGAAAAGCTATTTGTATCCTTGTAAGCAACATACTCCGCATTAAACATAGGCAAGCTTGCAATTGCAATTTTATAATTAATCTACCAAATCCCCTTCCAGATCGTAATCGTAGGCTTTGGTAATTTTTACATTTATAAAGGAGCCGGGTTTCAATCGCTTCGTCGTATTTATTATCACTTCATTATCTACTTCTACACTATCGTATTCTGTGCGACCAATGTACCTTCCTGCTTCTTTTTTATCAACCATCACTTTTAAAGTAAGGCCTATTTTCTCTTCATTTTTCTCCAGTGATATTTCCTGCTGCAGCTCCATTATTTCTTGTGCTCTCTCTTCTTTTTCCTCTGCGGGCACATCGTCTACCAGGTCATAAGCTCCTGTAGATTCTTCGTGGCTGTAAGTAAATATTCCCACCCTATCAAAACGCATCCTGGTGAGGAAGGTTTTTAGTTCCTCTACATCTTCTCTTGTCTCGCCGGGGAAACCGGCAATAAGAGTAGTACGAATACAAATACCAGGATGCATCTCTCTTATATCTTCGATAAGTTTTTCCATTTCCTCCCTCGTAATATTTCTTCGCATGGCTTTAAGCATATTATTGCTGGCGTGTTGCAGAGGAATATCAAGATAGTTACATATGTTTGATCGCTCTTTCATGGCGGCAATAATGTCCATTGGGAACTTTGTAGGATAGGCATAGTGCAAGCGAATCCACACAAGCCCTTCTATATCTGCCAGTTTATGCAATAGCACCGGCAACTGTCTTTTCTTATAAATGTCTAGACCGTAGTAAGTGAGCTCTTGTGCTATAAGCATAATCTCTTTTACCCCTCTCTTCACCAGCTGCTCTACTTCCTCTACAATACTTTCTATGGTGCGGCTTATGTGCTTTCCTCTCATAAGCGGAATTGCGCAGAAGGAGCAGGTACGATTGCAGCCTTCACTTATTTTCACATAAGCATAATGCTGTGGCGTGCTTAAGAGCCTTTCGCCTATGAGTTCTCCTTTATAATCTGCTTCAAATTTTTTGAGGATCAGGGGCAATTCCATTGTGCCAAAGAAAGCATCTACCTCAGGAATTTCTTCTTCCAGGTTTTGTTTGTACCGCTCGCTAAGGCAACCGGTTACATATACCTTGTCCAACTTACCCTGTCTTTTATATTCTACATTTTCAAGAATAGTATTTATACTTTCTTCCTTTGCTTTGTCTATAAACCCACAAGTATTTATAATTACTATGTTATGATCTCTTTTACCACTTTCATGCACAGTTTCTACTTCATTGGCCAGCAACTGCCCACTGAGGACTTCGCTATCCACCATGTTTTTACTACAACCTAGTGTAATTATATTTACCTTATCTCTTTCTCTGGTTTTTGTTTTCATTCTATATTATTACGAGCGCAAAGGTAGTTTTTTCCCTACCAATGAAAAACCACGACGAAAGTCGTGGCTTACTTTATCTTAGTAAGAGCTGTTATAAATTTAATATTGATACTATCTTCCACTCATTATTTCATGACCTAGCTTATCTCTTTTTGTAACCAGGTATTTTTCATTGTGCGGATTGGAGATTACTTCTATAGGCACAGTTTCTACCACTTCCAGGCCGTAACCAAGTAAGCCCGCTCTCTTTTTGGGGTTATTACTCATCAGCCTCATTTTGCTTATTCCCAGGTCTCTTAGAATTTGTGCTCCTACGCCATAATCCCTCTCATCCATGTCAAAGCCCAGTTTAATGTTTGCCTCTACCGTATCTAGTCCTTCTTCCTGCAATTTGTAAGCTCTTAGTTTATTTACGAGGCCTATTCCTCTACCTTCCTGGTTCATATATAATACAAGTCCTTGTCCTTCTTCTTCTATTTTCTGCAAGCTTTCTTTGAGCTGATCGCCACAATCGCAGCGAAGAGAACCAAGAATATCACCCGTAATGCAACTGCTGTGTACTCTTACCAGCACCGGCTCATCTGGCAGCCAGCTTCCTTTTTGTATAGCAAGGTGCACGTCGCCGGTATTTATTTGCTTATATGCTGTAAGGGTGAAGTCTCCGTAAGCCGTAGGCATTTGCACGCTTACCTCTTTCTCAATAAGCGACTCTACCTGTAAACGATAAGCTATAAGATCTTTTATAGAAATAATCTTAAGATCAAACTTTTTTGCAATCTCTCTTAGTTCTGGAAGACGAGCCATCGAGCCATCTTCATTCATAATTTCTACTAACACACCGGCTGGTGTAAGCCCTGCCAGTCTTGCCAGATCAGTTGTAGCCTCTGTATGGCCAGCACGGCGCAGAACGCCCCCTCTCTTACTTTTCAACGGAAATATATGACCAGGCCTTCCAAAGTCCTGCGGTTTGGTGTTGGGGTTGGCGAGTGCCTGTACTGTTTTAGACCTATCGTGCGCAGATATCCCAGTTGTGCAACCCTCACCCAGCAAATCTATACTTACCGTAAATGCTGTCTCATGAGACGATGTATTCTCCGTAACCATTGGTTGCAAATTGAGCTCCATGCAACGGTCTTCAGTTATGGAAGCACAAATAAGACCTCTGCCGTGCATGCTCATAAAGTTTATGAGTTCCGGTGTGGCCTTTTCTGCTGCAGCTATAAAATCGCCTTCATTCTCACGATCCTCCTCATCCACAACAATTACAATTTTGCCATTTCTTATATCCTCAATCGCCTCTTCTATTTTATTAAGCATAAAATGTTTTTCATTAAAAAATTCTTTGCAAAGTTAAGCCGTTTCCTAGGGTTTCACTGTAAAGTTTCCTATATTCGTCAATGAATCGAAACATCTTTCGCACCAATTGTACCCACTTTTTAAGTACCTAACATTTTGTTAATACAAAATGTATGTTAATCCCCTAAAGTTTAGTTTCTTTGCAAAATCACAAACCAAAATGATATGCAATTAAGAAAAATTATGCTCGTAGTTATAGCACTACTAGCACTGCCATTAGCAATGATGGCGCAGGTAACTACGAGCGATATTTCGGGCGTAGTACTTGGAGACAAAAACCAAGGTCTGGAGGGTGCAACCGTAAAGGTGACAAATCTTGCCACCGGTTTTACGAGGTACACTAAAACCCGTACTGATGGCCGTTATGACCTTAATAACCTTAACCCGGGTGGCCCTTACACTGTAGAGGTTACTTTCGTAGGTCAAACTATTAACCCTAAAAAAGATATTTATCTTCAACTGGGACAAACTGAAAGTGTAGATTTCTACGCTGTAGGTAACACTACTCAGCTAGAGAGTGTACTGGTAACTTCTAATACTGGAGGTCGTACGATTAAGACTGGTACTTCTTCAAATTTTGGAGACCGACAGATTACAACAGTTCCAAACATCAGCAGAAGTATTACCAACCTTACTACCCTTACTCCCCAAGCTGGCGGCGGTAATTCGTTTGGTGGTAGAGATGGTAGATTTAATAATGTACAGATAGATGGTTCTTCTCTAAATAACAACTTCGGTTTAAGTAACAACCTTACTCCGGGTGGTCCTATATCTCCTATATCACTTGATGCGATTAGTGAAATTTCTGTAAGTGTGAGTCCTTTTGACGTACGTCAGGCAAACTTTACCGGTGCAGGTATTAATGCTACTACTCGCAGAGGTACGAACAAGTACACTGGAAGTGTTTATGGCTACTACAGAGACCAAGGTTTTATTGGTAGAGAAGCAAACGGTCAGCCTATACCACCACTTACAGAATCAAGCTCTAAAACCTTTGGCGCTAAAATAGGTGGCCCAATCATCAAGAATAAATTATTCTTTTTTGTAAACGCTGAGAAAGTAACGGTAGATCAACCTGGTGTAAACTGGGAAAGTACAAAACCAGGTGTAGCTGCAAATGCAAACACTTCTCGTACTCGCCAGTCTTCCCTTGACAGTGTAAGAAATTACCTAAAGACAAAGTACAATTACGAAACTGGTCCTTACGAGAACCTTGGCAACTTTATTACTGATAACAAAAAAGTACTTGCCAGAATTGATTGGAATATTAATACCAAGCACTCTGCCAGTTTCCGTTATAACTATTCTGCCACTGATGATGATGCTTTGCTTAATGGTAACAGTGCTCCTAACCCACGTGGTAGTAGTAACAGATGGAGTAGAAATAGTATGAGTTATGAAAATTCAAACTACCTTTTCTCTTACCGTTTGAGTTCTTATGCATTTGAATTGAAGAGTAATTTCAATAACAGGCTTTCCAACCAATTACTAGCTACATATACCAAGGCTTCAGATGGTAGAGGATCTAACTCTTCAGTTTTTCCTTTTATAGATATACAGGAAGGCGGCGACAATTACCTTTCTGCAGGATATGAACTATTTACATTCAATAACAAGGTAGATAATAATACACTTACTTTTAATGACAATCTTACCTATAATGTAGGAAAACATAGTCTTACTGCTGGTGTTGCTTATGAGAATATTTATGTAAAGAATGCTTTCCTAAGATATGGTACAAGTTACTATCGTTTCAGATCAGTATCAGATTTCATTACCAATCAAGCACCTATTGCGTTTGGTCTTACTTATCCATATGCCGGACAGAAGCCGTTTGTAGAGCTTGATTTTGGTCAGGCAAGTATATATGGACAGGATGAGATACAAGTAAATAAGAAGCTAAAGATAGTAGCTGGTATTCGTTTTGATCGTCCATTGTTCCAGAATGAACTTACAGATAATCCAGGAGTAAGCTCACTTAACTTTGCAGACCAGGCGGGCAACCCTATAAAACTTGACGTAGGAAACTGGCCAAAAGAAAGAACTTATGCAAGTCCTCGTTTTGGAGTAAACTATGATGCTTTTGGAGATAAGAGTCTTATTATTAGAGGTGGTGCTGGTATATTTACCGGTAGATTCCCTTTTGTATGGTTTACAAACCAACCAAGCAATAGTGGTGTTCTACAAAACACAGTAGAGCGTACTACTAATTTAGGTGGATTTTTGTTTAACCCAAATCCATACGCTTATATAGATAGTTTCCCTTCTAAGCCAGGAACTTCTGCTCCGGGTTCTATTGCGGTGGTAGATCCAGACTTTAAAATGCCACAGGTATTTAGAATAAGTGCTGCGGTAGATAAGAAACTAGGAAAAGACTGGACACTTACTCTTGAAGGTATTTACAACAAAGACATAAATGCTTTGCTACAATACAATGCTAACCAAAAACAACCAATAGGTACTACAGCTGGTGCTGGTAGTCGTGCTCTATTTGGTAACACTAATGCTACCAGAAGAATAAACACTTCTATAACTGAGGCAATGGTTCTTACAAATACAAGCAAAGGAAGTGCAGGAATTATAACTGCTCAGTTAGCTAAGCGTTTCAACAAGAACTGGGATTTCTCAGTAGCTTACACGCACACAGAAGCATTTGACCTTAGCGGTAACCCTGGTTCTCAGGCTGCAAGTGCGTGGAGTAACATACAAGGTGTAAATGGAAATAACAACCTAGGTCTTGCTTATAATGACTTTGCTACTCCTAACAGAGTTGTAGCTTACGGTTCTTACAAGATCAGCTATGCAAAAATGTTTGCTACTACTATTGCTCTTGTGTATACAGGTTATGAGCAAGGTTCTTTCAGCTACAGATATAGCAATGATTATAACCAAGATGGTTTGAGTACAAACGACCTTATTTACATCCCTAAGAATGCAAGTGAGATTACTTTTGTACAGAACGGAGCTTTTACGCCTCAGCAACAGAGCGATGCATTCTTTGCTTATATAGCTCAGGATAAATACTTATCTAAGCATCAAGGGCAGATTGCAGAAAGAAATGGTGCAAGACTACCATGGTTTAGTAATCTTGATTTAAGAATATTGCAAGATATCCTTCCAGTAAGAAACAAGAAGAATTACGGCCTGCAGTTCAGCATGGAGATAGAGAACTTCACAAATTTGATAACCAGCAAGTGGGGTGTAGCTAAGAGAACAACAATAAACAATGCTGCTCCCCTTTTTGTAGTTGGAGCTCCTACAGCAACTACGCCTGCTACTTACAGACTTAATCTTGTAAATGGTGCTTTGCCAACAAGAACTTTTGAAAGCATAATTACAGCAGCTAATACCTGGAGAATGAACCTTGGTCTTAGATTGAATTTTTAAGATATTTTAGGTAAATATTTAAAGGAGAGGTCGGCAATTTTGCCGGCCTTTTTTTGTGAGTAAATATTTTTGTATGGTGCAATTATTAATTTTTTACCTATCAACAATACATTATACTTGTAATTGATTTCCCTTACTCTTATAGTCCCCAACTTCATTAAGAAAACTAGTAACCATTCACCCATAAGAAACTGTTTTGGTAACAACTTTAAGTGTGCATTTAAGATTCTCTTGCAGCCCATCATCTCAGGCACAGGATTGTAACATCCGTGCAGGATCTCTACTGTCGATCCCTTTTAATATTAATTGTGACCTGCCAGCTGGCTCA
>JBBKWE010000231.1:0-5350 GCA_037968795.1 Ferruginibacter sp. | reverse complement strand
CACTTTTCCCTGCAGGATATAAAAGACATGATGAAAATAAGGGTGCATATTCCAAATTACTCCAATGTATGCTTCAAACTTATGGGCATGGAACTCTTTAGTATATGCATGAGTGGTGAGAGTCAGATCATCTCAGAGCCTTATGTAGAAAATGCTGCAGAGCGCTGCGAAACTGATTGTTGCGAACCAGATACCCGACCATTTCCTACGGCAAATGACCAAGGGATAAGGGAAACTGATAATAAAGCCGCGACCGCTACTAAATCTGCCAGCACTGCTATTGCCGCAAAAAAGGCATCCGCTCGCAGCACAAAAAAGCCCACTAAATAAAACCAATAATCATGGATGATATATCTATTATAAAAGAAGGGGCAAATGTATCTGTAAGAAATGAAGAAATAATTTTAAATGGCCCGCCTTCTGATCTGCGGGGAAGCATAAAGCTGGTAAATGAAGAATCTATTCCGGTAAAAGTGCGGTCATTTGCCATGCGGCACGGAGAAGGTATTAAAGAAAATGAAAGCGCTCTTCGGGTTTCTTGCCGCCTGCAAGCGGGGGAAGAAAAAATAAACTCTATCTCGCATTCTATAAGCTCTAGTACCCCACCCGGTACTTACTCCAGTAAAATGCTGGTGCAGGGAAAAGAGAAAATAGTAAAACTCGTAGTACAACCCTCAGTGAATATAGAAATTTATCCGAGTCAATTTACTTTTCAGGATACCTCTCCGGGAAAAAAGCACCTGGCAAGTTTTACACTTTCCAACGTAGGCAATATGCCTTTTCAGATTCCGGGTATAAAGCACGTAGCACCTCTTGATATGGATATGCTTTGCGGTGCTTTTGGTTTCGCCTTCAGGCAGCACGGGGATAAAGGCTTTAATAAAGTTATGGATGAGGTTACCCATAATATCTATTCAAACTTTATAGACTGGGCTTCTACAAAAGTAAAAGAGCAAGGACAGGTTATGGAGCCAGGAGGGATAATGCTTGTAAACCTTGAAATAAATATGCCCAAGAATGCAGATGCCAGTAAAGATTATGAAGGCAATATCAGATTTTGGGACAAGGAAATAAGGTTTGAAATAAAATCACATGTTGTATAAACAAAATATTATTTATCATGGAAAGGAAAACTAGTTTAGAAAATTTACCCGATACACTATCTTCTGCTATGCGCAAGATGACGGATCTTTCTACAGAAATTCTGCAGCCGGTTATGAAATCCATGACGGATAATATAGGAGAAGCTGCAAAGTCTTTGTCTAAAGGTAAGCTACCCTCATTTGATTTGTCCTCAATAACCGCTGGCAATAAAACAGATTGTTGTGTACCTGAACCTACATGTCCGCCAAAATATCTAGCGAGAATAAACAGATGTGCAACAGCCGGTGAACGAATAGCAGTCCCCTTTGACATAGAAAATACTTGCAGTAAAGAAAAGCGGTATCAGGTAGGTACAAGACCTATGACTGATGTGCACGGGAACGTAGCTTCTTCGCAGCCTAAGCTAGATAAAAGTATTGTGCAAATAAGTCCGGGCAATAAGACAAGAGTTATGCTAAACCTAGATCTTGCCAATTATAGCAATGGTAATATCTACACGGCAGAGATTGTAATAAGGGAGAAAGAAGTAAATCAAAATATTCTATTTACACTTACTGTATCTGAAGAATGCAGTGCGGTACCTGTAGCAAAGCCTATTGAGGAAAATAAATACTTCCTGCAATGGCATAGTTGGAAATCACATTTTTATTGCGAGAAGCCCCGTCGTTTAGGTAGAGAAATAAAAGAATCAGAAAGGGATGTTGTAATAAATTAATGTGCTATGGCAGAGGAAAATAATTTTTTCGCAGAAAGTTTAAAGCAACTTGTAACCAAGTCTGTGGAGGCCAATGAGGTGTTTATGAAAGAAGGACAGAAGCTGCTGAAATCAATGACTTCAAAGGAAAAGCAAAACGAAAAATCAAATCTTCTCTCTGGAGAGTTGGTGAAAAATGCGTTTCAGGCATTTGCAGAACTCAATGTAACTTATCTCAAAAATGCAATGGATATTGGTATTTCTGTAGCAAAAAATATGAGTGGAAGCACAACGCAGAAAAACAACGAAGCGACTGAAGATTTTTCACCCGCCTTTATTTTATCAGCAAGCGGAAAAGCAGGCGACACAGTGTCTTTGCAATTTGTACTAGATAATGTAAAAGATACGGTGGTGCGCAGCAGTTTGCAAGAGGTAGGATTTTGCCGTATGCCAAAGAATGAGAAAACAGAGATTCCCTTACAATTTACGCCAGCAGATTTTGAGCTGGCAGCAGGTGGCAAACAAGTCGTAGACATACTCATAAAAATACCAGCAGATGCTCTGGCAGGGGATTACGAAAACAAAATAGCTGTAAAAGGTTTTGAACCCTCTTACTTTTTGATAAAACTTTCAGTAACTACAGTAGAAGCTCCGCAAGAAAATGAATATAAAGGAAAAAGGAAAAGCAAGTAGTAAAGCCAAAAAACAAACCTCTGTAAAAGATGACATTTTTGAGGCTTTGCGAAATAATGCTATGGTTGGAACTGCACAGCGGGTAGTTACATCGGCAGTGCAAGTGCTGGAAGAAGAAATAGCTGCGGGAATTCTTGCTGCCAAAAAAATAGAAAAAAAAGTTATAGACGTAGAAGAGATAAGAGGAGAGCCCAATGACCTGATGAACCGCATAAGAAGAGACACCCACGAAGCGGTTGATCTTTTTCTTGATGCTATTGCAGCCCTCTCTAAGCAGATTACAACATTGACCGCTGCTTCCGAAAAAGATAAGCCCCCTGCGGAAGCTGCTCAGCGTGCAGATGTGCAGGAGTCTGTTCCTTCTGCCTTGCCCTTACTTTCTGCAGAGAAGGCTTTGCTACCGGGAGAAAGTACTACTATATTTTTTACAATTTCAGACGAGAAGGCTGTAGCAGCTCAGCGTATTAGATTTAAAAAAACAAATCTGCTCGGCGCAGGAACGGCCAAGATTCTTGCAAGTTCTATAAAACTGGAGCCGGCAGAAGTGGCGCTAGCAGTAGGAGAAGAGCAAGAAGTAGCCATACAAATAACTGTGCCTAAGAATGCCCTAGCAGGCAAGTACACTGCTTTGTTGTTGGCACAGGATAATGCCTCTGTGCAGGTAGCTATAAGCCTGGAAGTAGTAAAACCAAGCGATTATGTCTGATATATTCATGAAAGATCGGCTCGTCTTGTATGGCGACTATACCCGCATGGGCATAGAAAATTATATCCCCGACAAAGAGCCAAAAGCATATTTATATGATCTCGTTCAAGACTATCCGCAAAGAGGTGGCAAGGGTTTCCGCCCGGGATTGTGCATTGCTTCCTGTAAAGCGCACGGTGGTACGGCAGCATTGGCACATAATGCAGCCGTATCTCTTGAACTACTGCACAATGCATTTCTCATACATGATGATGTAGAAGATGAAAGTTTTTACAGGCGTAATAAACCCGCCATGCATAGGCAAATGGGCACAGCCGTAGCCATAAATGTAGGCGACGCTATGATGGCACTTAGCCTCACCCCGCTATATAAGAATAAAAATATTCTGGGCCCAAAACTTACGCTCACCGTAATGGAAGAAGTGATGCACATGGTCATAGAATCTGCGGAAGGTCAGGCTATGGAGCTAGGCTGGCGACAGGAGAATAGGGTAGACCTGGAAGAACAGGATTACTTTAGAATGATACTAAAAAAAACTTGCTGGTACACCTGCATTCAACCCTTGCGCATAGGTGCTCTCATAGGAAGTCATGGAAAAGTGGATCTGCAAAAGTTTGACCGCTTTGGGTATTTTATGGGAATAGCTTTTCAGGTGCAGGACGATATTCTTAACCTCGTAGGCGACGAAGAAAAATATGGGAAAGAACAAGGTGGCGATATTGTGGAAGGCAAGCGCACGCTCATGCTCATACACCTGCTACAAAATTGCAGTGAGGAAAAAAGAAATGCAATACAGGAGTTTCTGGCAAAGCCTATAATAGAAAGAGATACCAAAACTGCTGATTGGATAAAAGCGCTTATGATAGAACTAGGCTCTATAAGTTCTGCTGCTGCTACGGCAAAATACATGGCAGGTGCAGCCCTAAAAGAATTTTATTCCACCTGTGGTTCCTTGCCCGATTCTGAAGATAAGCAGCTGCTGGAAAGCATCATTTTATACATGATAAACCGGGAATACTAAAGCGAATGAGAATACAGCAAAAAATAAAATATGATGCAGATGTGATCATTGCTGGTGGCGGTCCCGCCGGTAGCGGGCTGGCGTATCATCTTGCTACAGCAGGTATAAAAGTATTGGTTATAGAAGCAGCTGTTTTTCCTCGTGATAAAGTATGTGGCGATGGGGTGAGCCCCATTGCAGTGGCAGAATTGCAGAAAATGGGCATTACACAAACGAAGAAATTTGCCAGGGCAAATGAGATTGATAAAGTGGGATTACACATTAAAGGAGATAAGGTATTCATTGACCTGGAAAAGCCAGATTACCTGCCTATGCATGCCAGAATAATCCCCAGAATAGAACTGGATAACTGGATATATGAAGCAGCAAAGAATGCCGGAGCTAAGTATTTGCAAAACACGAGAGTAGCCGGATATAGTATAAATAATAATGCCGCTGTTGTGCAGGTAAAAACAGAAGGAGAATCTAAAAAGCTTACTGCAAAAATGATTGTAGGAGCAGATGGAAGCAGTTCAGTAATAGCTCGTCAGCTGCATGGAGCGAAACCCTCTACAGATTTTCAGCTGCTGGGTTTGCGAGCATATTATAAAAATATATCTGGTGCAAAAGACAGAGTAGATATTTACTTTGAAGAGCATTGTTTCCCGGGGATATTCTGGCTTTTTCCAAAAGGGGATAACGGAGCAAATATAGGCATGGCAATGGTTTCAGAGACTTTGCCAAAACCTCAGAATCACGTACACCAAATCCTAAGAGACCATATTGCTCATAATGAAGCAATAAAGGAGAGAATTGGAAACGGTGTACCCGAGGGGAAAATACTGGGCTGGCCTATCCGTTTTTTTAATCCAGATAATGCACTTACTGCAAATAGATTATTGCTGGTAGGAGATGCCGCGGGTCTTATAAATCCGCTGAGCGGCGATGGCGTGCAATATAGTTTACTCAGTGCACGCTGGGCATCGGATACCATAAAAGAGTGCATTGTGCAAAATGATTTTTCTGCAGAGGCTTTACATCAATACAGGCACAGGGTAGATAAAGAAGTAGGGTACGATTTCGCATTGTCCAACCTACTGGTACAATTTCCCAGAAATAAAAGCCTTACTCCTGTGTGGTTAGGTTTTGTAGA
>JBBKWE010000230.1:0-2726 GCA_037968795.1 Ferruginibacter sp. | reverse complement strand
GTTAAACTGGAAAGTAAGTTGTACTTCTTCGCCGAGCGTTACTATGACTCTGGAGCGTGGAGCAGATAGCAGAACATTTACTGCAGTCAATACTGTTTTTGCTACCGCACTTCGCTGCGCTCAACCATTTGATTATACAGATGCAAGCCCACTGGCCGGTATAAATTACTACCGCTTACGTGCAGTAGATATAAATAGTAAGGTTACCTACAGCAACACAATAGCTTTAACCAGCAAACAGGCCGGTCTGGAGTTAATTAGCATTTCGCCTAATCCTGTAAGCACTGACGGTAGAGCAATCCTAAGTATTGCCAGTGCACATAAGGGCACAATACAGATTGTAGTAACTGATGTAACTGGTCGTGTAATACTTACCAGCAAACAATCTGTAATAGCTGGAAGTAACCAACTTCCTCTGCAGGTAGGTAACTTACCAGCGGGTAGCTACCAGGTAACTACATTTGCTGAAGATGGCTCTAAGAAAACATTGAAGTTCGTAAAGGAATAGGGCTTTAATTAATACTTTTTTTCAAAGCAGAGGTCGAAAGGCCTCTGCTTTTTTGGTTTTAATTAGTGGAAAAACAGTGATAATACGGAAAAATAATATGGAGTCCGAGCTTAAACATTTATCGCACAATTAACTGCACTATTTTGTAGATGGGGAATGTAAAGATGGCGAAGTTTTGAACTATAGAGTACGATTTACCTATATCAAATACTAAAATTTAAACATTTCTTTCTGTGTTTTGGGAAGTGATTCTCAGTTGAGCTATAAACTCTACACCTCCCTCCAAATCAATTTTTCTGCAAGCGTATGCAGTTCCTTTTTCCTGGTAGATTGTATAGCCACTTCCTCTAGTTGAATCATGGCTTCATCGTAGTATTTTTGCTTTAAGCCACTCGCCCACTCGTCTACTCCGCAGTCTTTATATACCGCTAACACTGCAGCAACCTTTTTTACCGTGTCTGTTTCAGTAGAAGCTTCTTCCAGTATTTTCTTCTGAGCTTCTGTAGCTACCTCGGCGGCATGAATGGCAAGAAAGGTTTTTTTATTAGCAACAATATCTCCTCCCGGCTGCTTCCCAAAAATGGCGGGATCACCAAAAGCATCGAGATAATCGTCTTGTATCTGAAAAGCGATACCTAACTTTTTTCCAAACTCATATAAGTGCCTTTGATTGTCTTTACCAGCGCCGCCCAGGATACCGCCTAGTTGCAAACTAGCTCCTATGAGTACAGAGGTCTTTAGCGTGATCATTAGAATATAATCTTCAATCTTTACGTCCTTAACCTTTTCAAAATCCATATCCAATTGCTGCCCTTCACACACTTCTTTGCTCGTTTTATTAAATAGAGATATAATGTCTTTTACGTAGCGCATTTCTATCCTCGTAAGGTTATCATACGCCTGGGCAAACATTACATCACCTGCCAGCAAAGCTGTAGATTGTCCGTAGAGTTCATGTACAGTGGGCTTTCCTCTACGCAAAGGCGCTACGTCCATAATGTCATCATGGATAAGACTGAAGTTATGAAATAGTTCTACCGCTGTAGCCACATTGTAGGCATCCTTTGTAAGCTCGGCAAATAGTTCATTGGCAAGTAACACACAGATTGGTCTTACTCTTTTGCCGCCAAGATCAAGGATATACTGAGCCGCTTCGTATAAATTAGAAGGCTCAGCAGGAAAATGTTTTTTATTAAAGTGCGCATCAAAAAGCGCAGATAAGTCAGAAAATGAATGCACAAAAAACTATTGTATTACAGATATAATGTAGAAATGAATGTAGTTCTTATTTTTTCTTCTTCGGCTTCGGTTTGCCGGTAGATTTAGGCTTGCTCGCTGTTTTAGATTTAGACTTTTTAGAGTCTTGCTTCGTAGCCCTGTCATCTCCCGGAAGCCACTGAAAATCAAGTTGACGTTTATCAAGATTTGCCGCTACTACTTTTACCTGCACCTTATCTCCCATTCTAAAAGTCTGCCCAGTATGCGCTCCTACTAGAGCGTATTCTGCCTCATCATGGTTAAAGTCATCATACTCGCTCAGGTCTCGGGTGCTTACCAGTCCTTCACACTTATGCAATACTGTTTCTGCCCAAAAACCGAAACTGCTTACGCCACTTATAACGGCTTCAAAGTCTTCGCCTACATAATTTTTCATGTATTGTACCTGCTTGTATTTATTACCGGCACGCTCCGCTTCCATGGCTGACCTTTCTCTGTCGCTGCAATGCTTACTCATTTCTGCCATTTTCTTTTCTGGCTTAAGGTCTCTGTCTATAATGCGCTGCATGATGCGGTGAACCATTACATCAGGATACCTTCTTATAGGAGATGTGAAATGACAGTAGTGCTCAAAACCTAATCCATAGTGTCCTACATTTTCCGGGGAATAAACCGCCTTGGCCATTGTACGAATTCCTAATTGCTCCAGCACATGCTGCTCAGGCTTACCCTGCACGGCCGCCAGGAGATTATTAAAAGAAGAGGCAATCGCATCCTCACTACTCATGTCAAAAGTATATCCGAACTTTTTTGCGAAAATCACAAATGGCTTCAGCTTTTCTTCGTCTGGCGTGGCATGTATCCGATACGGGAAAGGAAGTGGCTTCTTGTCTACTTTTATTTTACTTACGTACTCTGCTACTCCGCGATTGGCAAGCAGCATAAATTCTTCTATAAGTTTATGAGCATCTTTACTTTCTTTTACCACCACCTCTATAGG
>JBBKWE010000229.1:0-4796 GCA_037968795.1 Ferruginibacter sp. | reverse complement strand
GCTCAGTTGGTAGAGCATCCCGATTTCTAATCGGGAGGGTCTCTGGTTTCGAGAGTAAAATAAATATGATTCTGTAGCTCAGTTGGTAGAGCAATACACTTTTAATGTATGGGTCCTGGGTTCGAGTCCCAGCGGGATCACAAGAAGAGTTTCTTAATTGAAGCTCTTTTTTCGTTTATAGAAACTTCTTTAAGATGTTTGGTAGCTCAGCTGGTAGATCCTCCCGATTTCTAATCGGGAGGATCCTGGGTTCGAGTCCCAGCGGGATCACAAAAGGGATTTCTGAAAAGAAATCCCTTTTTTATTTTTAAATTATGCCCTATACCTACATTATCTACTCGGAAAAAGTAAAAAAGTATTACACAGGTGCCTGTATAGAGTTGGAACGACGGCTTTACGAACACAACATAGGACATTCTAAATTTACATCTACCGGACTACCGTGGGTATTGAAATTCTCAAAAGAATTCGAAACTTTACAAGAAGCAAAATCCTTTGAGGCAAAAATTAAAAAAATGAAATCAAAAAAATACATTGAATCGCTCATTGAAAAACGGTAGAGCATCCCGATTTCTAATCGGGAGGGTCCTGGGTTCGAGTCCCAGCGGGATCACAAAAATTAAGTCGCTTTTACAGCGATTTTTTTATGCAGGAAATTATCTGATAAGGACATTCTATTCCATTGTAGTTGCAGTACATTTGTAACTAATCACAGATAATATGCAGTCTTATTTTACTAATAAAGTAGTTGCTATCACCGGCGGTAGCGATGGAATAGGAAAGGCGCTTGTGCAGCAACTCTTGCAGTGGAATGCAAGTGTGAGCACTTGTGGGAGAAATAAAGAAAAACTTGATGCACTTTCTCAGTTGGTAAATAATAATAATCTATTAACCGTACAAGCAGACGTAAGTAAAGAAGCGGACTGCAAATTCTTTATTACAGAAACTATAACACAGTTTTCTACAATAGATATTCTTATCAACAATGCCGGCATAAGTATGCGTGCAGAATTGCAAGATGCGGATACCGATGTATTCCGCCAGGTGATGGATATAAATTATTTTGGAACAGTTTATTGTACAAAGTTCGCGCTAGATCATATAATGAAGCAAAAAGGAGATATCGTGGCCATTTCCTCTATTGCTGGCTTCCGGGGATTGCCAGGTCGTAGTGGCTACAGTGCCAGTAAGTTTGCTGTAAACGGTTGGCTGGAGGCTGTACGGGTAGAGATGATGCCACATGGCGTAAATGCCTTGTGTGTTTGCCCGGGTTTTACCAGTAGCAACATAAGAAAAGCAGCACTCAATGCGGCGGGAGAATCACATGGAGAAACGCCTGTAGATGAAGATAAACTTATGACCGCAGAGGAATGTGCTATGCATACTCTGAAAGCCATTGCGGCCAGAAAAAAGATGCTGGTGCTTACCTTTACAGGTAAGAGGACTGTATTTATGAACAAGTTTTTCCCCAGCTGGACAGATAAACTCACCAGAAAATTTTTCTATAAAAATGGCAAATTAGTAAAATAGTACTCCTCTTATTTGGCTACTTTTGCAAGCCTCGGTTCATAAAAAATAACACATAAGCTTTCATGGCGCTCATTACCCTCACTACAGATATTGGAATGCACGATTTTGTGCCAGGTGCTATCAAAGGGCAGTTGTATGGCGAGAACGAAAGCTTTAAAGTAATAGATATTACGAACCTCCTGTCGCCCTTTAATTACATACAAGCTTCTTATGTGTGCCGGAATGTAATCAATAATTTCCCTGAAGGCACACTACATGTGATTCTGGTAAATGTATTTGACAGAAAAAAACCACACATGCTTTTTGCAGAACACAACGGACAATACATAGGGTGTGCAGATAATGGACTACTGACCATGATATTGGACGAGGCTCCTCAAAAGGTAGTGACCTTACCGTACAAGGAGAATGAAAAAATAAACATTTTTACAAGTACAAAACTCCTAGCAGAAGCGTACAATAAAATTGTGCAAGGAAAAACCATAGAGCAAGTAGGGTATGTGGGTGCAGAGATAGTAGTAAACAATCCGCTAAGACCCATACTTGGAAAAGACTGGATGGATGGGCAAATCATTTTCATTGATAATTTTGAAAACATAATTATCAACATAACAGAGAAGCAATTTGAAGATGCCCGCAAAGGCAGAGCATTTAAGATTGTTTTTAAAAGATCTGAAACTATTGACCAAATATCTGATACCTACAGTGATGTGGCAGAAGGAGAAAAACTTGCTATCTTTAATGCTGCCGGGTATCTTGAAATTGCTATTAATAAAGGCAACGCAGCTGGTCTGCTAGGCCTGCAAGGTTTTACAGAGATGCCATCGGGTATGCCTAGTCAGATTATAAATAACAGGCTGGTATACCAAACGGTAAAAATACATTTTGAAGATCAGGATTGATCTTCGTCACACTATAACAAAAAATAAAATGAAAAGATTATTACTAAGCAGTATGCTTATCGCTTGCACAAACCTTGCAATGGCACAAGTAAAAATGCCTGCTGCTTCTCCTACGCAGACTTTAAAGCAAGATTTTGCACTAGGCAATATCGAGATCGTGTACAGCCGCCCTGCCATGAAAGGCCGCAAAATCGTGGGCGACCTCGTACCACTTAAAGAAGTGTGGCGTACCGGTGCCAATGGTGCCACTACTATAGAGTTTAGCGAAGCAGTGGAAATAAAGGGTAAGAAAATAGATGCAGGAAAGTATGCATTGTATACCATTCCTCAAAATGAAGATGACTGGACTATTATTTTGAACAAGGGTGTGAAAAACTGGGGAACTACCGGGTATACAGAAAGCGATGATGTAGCACGGTTTGATGTGAAGTCAAAAAAAATTAAAGATAAAATAGAGAGCTTCACTATAGAGATTGCTGATGTAATGCCAGCCTCTTGCAACCTTGAAATAAAGTGGAATGAGTTTAAGCTGGAATTGCCTATACAAGCTTACAAGCTTACAGATAGAATAAAAGCAGACCTTGACAAAGCAATGACGCCTGCAAAAATGCCTTACTGGCAAGCAGCACAGTTCTACACAGATTATGAGAACAACAACGCCAAGTCGCTTGAGTACATAAACCTGGCTGTAAAAGACAACCCAAAGGCTTTCTACATGTGGTTATATAAAGCAAGGCTGGAAGCTAAGATGGGAAACAAAGCTGCAGCTATGGCAAGTGCCAATACTTCTCTTTCTCTAGCAAAAGATGCTAAGAATGCAGATTATGTAAAAATGAATGAAGATTTGTTAAAAGAGTTGAAGTAAACATTTCTCAATGGAATTTAAGAGGCACCATTTCCGATTTTGGAGGTGGTGCTTTTTTATTGAGATTATACATTATTAATTATATAAACTTATTTTAAGACAAGACAATTATATGTACTTTTTCAAGAACCAACAAATCGCTTGTCTGCAGGCCTTTTACATTCCAGCTGTCTTGGTAATATGCTTGGCGTGCTATACCAAATAATCTACAAATACGAGATAAGCTAAACTTGTTGTACTTGCTTTTTAATTCACGGATTATTTGGTATTGGGCTTTTTTTTAATAGAAACGTTCAACTCTTTTTCAGAAAGGTTAATTTCTGTTGTTTCGCTTTAATTTGAATTTTTTTCTTGTTCTTCGTAGTCAATGAGTGTATTTTTTCAAGACCAAGATATGCACTTCGAGTTCTTCGATCATCACCTTGGAGATATCGCCGTTTCAGTAACCAATCATGAACAAGAGAATGGCAGCTAAGCTGATATTTATCTACGCATTGTTGCAATGAAAGAACATTGCCGAGTTAAATAAATAAAATGCATAAATAAGTGTATCCGACATTAAATAATATTATTTATAACTTCGACATCAACAACTTTTTTTGCCCTTGCAATCCTTATTAGCTTACATACAAATATACCATCAACTTAGCGCAGAAGCCGTATGCGCAATAGAGGATAATTTTGAAAAAATACTGCTAAGCAAAAACGATTTTCTTTTGCAAGAAGGAAAAATATGCAAGCACCTCTATTTTTTAGAAGCTGGCGCAGTGAGGGGATTTTACAATGTAGATGGTAAAGAAGTAACCCATTGGTTTGGCTTTGAGGATACATTTGTTACTTCTTTTCACAGTTTTATTACTCAAAAACCAGCCCTGGAAAATATGCAGTTGCTAGAAGGTTGTGTATTATGGAAAATAGAGAAAAGCAAATTAGAAACCTTGTGTGATGCCTACCACGAAGTAGAAAGACTCTTGCGAAAAGCGTACGAGAATTACTATATAAAATTAGAAGAACGGTATGTAAATGCACAGTTTCGCACGGCAACAGAGCGATACCAGGCTTTGCTTACCACTACGCCACATATTTTATCTCGTGTGCCGCTGGGGATGATTGCTTCTTACTTGGGAGTGAGTCAGGAAACACTTAGTAGGGTACGGAGTGGTGGGAGGTAGAAGGTTTTTTAAAGTCAATGTTTTTTTTACAGAATGATTTCCCCCGCTCCCCTAAACTCCCACAGATTCGCGTTAGCACGCCCCTTAAGTATTACCACTACTTACTAATTTTCTTGCACGACTCTTTTATTTTTCTACCGTCCAAGTAGTGCAGTTCAACAGACCACCAAAAAATCCAATTTCATTATAATTAATCGTTTCAATTACTCTTTCTGGAAAAACCGCTGTAAGCAGGCCATAAACTTCCCGATCCTTGTTATTCTTCGTGTCGAATATTGGCATCACAATGAGGTTGGCAACTTCCAGATAGTTTACATAGCAACCAAT
>JBBKWE010000228.1:0-31610 GCA_037968795.1 Ferruginibacter sp. | reverse complement strand
AAGCTAATAATATATATTTATAGTTTCTTAATTGCGAGGACCCTATCAAAAAACGCATCAACTGTGCACATCTATTACAAAAATCCCTGCTAAAGAGATAGCAGAGCTGGAATTCCATTAGATTTATAAAAGATGTAAGGCCAACAAGGAGAGAATCAGGAAAAAAAATTTATACTACTATCATGAACGAATTCAGTGATGATGCTTTATTACAAGCCAAACGAGTAGCCATTACCTCTTTTATTGGTGGAAGTGTAATATTTTTTGCCTTCGTAATATTTAAAATTAAATTGATAGCGCTTGTCGGAATTGCTTTCTTGCTATTTGCTATACTTGCAAATGGCATTTCGTTTTCCTATATTTTATACCTGTGGCTATGGAAAAGAAATAGAACTATTAAGATTAGAAAATTAATTTTACTGATACTTCTAAATATTCCCGCTGCGATTATTTACTCAAAAATCGCAGGCGCTATTTATCGCACAGCATTTGGTTTTTAGCCAGAATTGATTACATAAACCAAGCAAATAGGGGACATAAAAAAGCAAACCCATCTCCAATCTACTTTGGCTCTAGCTTATTAAAAGGTTTTACATAGCAAGACTCTGAGTAAGGATCTTAAGGGTGCAAGTATCAATCTACTTAAAATCGAATACCCACACATAAGCCTGCTCGTACTCCAGCCCATGGACCTTTAAAATTAACCGTAGCTCCATTTCCATCAACGGTGTAAGAAAATTTTGTTAAGGGTACATCCAGGTTATCTAATTCATCTCTCAAAGATTGCTGATCTGAAGCGTCCAAAGTTTTTTTACCGGAAATATCACCATTAGAGCCTCCGTAATTTGGACCTAATATCCACCAGTCTAAGTACAAACTACTGTTTAATTTAAATTGTGCACCTACCATCAATCCTCCTGTAAGAGCAGATATATTGCCTTTCATAGGTATAGTTTCTGTTGTTCCATTATCATCGTATTCAAACAGGAGATCTGCATCATAGCGGGCAATACTAGCAAAAGGACCAAGATAAAATCCGCGGAAGGCCCCCTTTTTACCCAGGTAAAATCTGATCTCCGGCATAAAGGCTTTATTCCCTACATTCAGATTATTGATCTGCCTTTCGGCTTCCGGATCGTCTGCCAGCCTAATAAAAGTATTTTTTAGAGGAATACTTCCCGTGGGCATATATCGAAAAGTTCCCGCGACGGTTATTTTTTTCGCTATAGCTCTTTCATATTGGAGCGTAATATTTTTCAGGGGAAGGGACAGCAGGTTTATTTTGACTATGTTTTTGGGCGAGGTATTTTCAGGTTCCGCTTCCTGTGCCTGCGTTATAAAACTGGTAGAGATGAGAAATAATACCAGAAAGAAGTTCTTTTTCATATTGTTTAGATTTTAGTTATTGGGTTAATAAATATCTGATTTCTTAATTTATTAAAGATCAAATCTAAAAAATCAATTTCAAAAAATAATGACCATTCTTGCAAATTATAATAATGAGGCCTGGGAAGCGTTGGTCAATTTATTGCTAAGGGGTTTAATTGAAATGAAGATCATTGAAGAAGCTTCTATAGCTAGCCTATCTGCAAAAGCATTTTTAGACCTCTTGGAAAGTTCTCGTTTTTTTCTGGAGAGCATGGATGGAGTTATAGTACAAATAGCCGATTTTTGGGATAACTATTCTGAGATATTTGAAATGATAATAAAAAGTCCGAATGCTTTTATATTAAAGAAGGGTCAGCCAATAGAGAAAGCAAGCTTAATACAAGAGCAAGAGATAATTTCAGTTATGCCCTTTGCCAATGTATGGAACAGCAAGTAGTATTTTATAGAAATAGAAACAGAAACTAAATGGCTGTTTTTTGATTGGGGTACGATGATGTAATACATTTTATAAATGAATGCCGCAGATAAAACTTTACTGGATCACAAGAAAAGGCAATTACAAATCAATATTGCAGTAACAAACTGGTTACCCTGGTGGCTTCCTGTATTAGAGGCGTTAAAGGAACTGAAACTGCCCTGGCGGTTTGAATATTTTGAATGTGCCAAAGCAACTGAATTAATTTACTGGGAAATGAATTTACAGAAGGCTCCCTTAGCAGGCCTAGGTATCTCGCTGGCAGATATAAGAACACCAGATGATTATGCCGTACAAAGTAAATTGTATGACCATTATCCCAGTGTAAGACTACTCCGTTACTTGCCGGCTCTTACCCATCAGATGAAATATAGAGACCAGGTAAGTGTTATATTGGATTTGGCTACTAAGACTCTGGATATAAAGCCGGAGGAGGAAGTGTACTTATTCTTCAATCAATATAGTCCGGTGCTGATCCTGCCCTTTTCCTCTATCCGCTCATTACCACTAGACGACATGATGGAGATGCAGGATATGAGCATTATGGCGCTGGATTACAGCTGGCTTATTTTTAGGTCATTGGAATACGAATGGACATGGGGTAAACACACAAATCATTAAAAACAACAAATGAAGAAAATAATTCCGTTTTTGACTTTTTTAGCCTTTTCCTTATTACTGCAGACAACTGCGGATGGCCAAACCAAAAAGAAAGCAGAAGTAGCCTTTCTTAAAGAGCTCAATAATGTTCTAAAAAACTCCGAAGAGCAGCACTGGCGTTACAATGGGGTAAAGAGAATAGATTCTGCTTTTGCCATAAATAACGGAATATTATCTGTAAGTGTTAGTTACACAGATGAAGATTCTTCAATCATTAGAACCAGAATGGAAGCACCCGTTAATAAAATTTATAAAGTACTATATGACCTGTACCTAATTTTAGAATATAAATCGGACGAGGTTACTGCCTACGAATCGAAAGCAGATAGTAATGAATTAGTAGAGTACCAAAAAACCAATTATTTTCATATAGGCGCTCCTTTACCGGAAAATATGGAGCGCCAGGAAAAGCTGCAAAAGTTGCTGGATAATTTGATGAAAAATTATAAAAATTAGAACCAAATGAAAACTTTATTACTGATTCTTTGCATTTTTAGTACCTCTTTATTGGTACAGTCGCAAGTGCCCACAAAAAGTTTGGAAGATTACGGTGTAAAATATACAGTTGCAGAAAAAGTGCCAGAACAATTGATTTTTTTAATGGGCACTTATAAAGATGGAGCATCAAATAAAACAATACAATTAAAAAATGACGGTACATTAAGCTTAGACGGTAAAATTTTTAATTATTGGTTTGAATGTACGGATGATAATTTTATTGCCACGATGCCCTATTTTGATTCATATTCAAAAATTATTCCCACAGCACAGCAATCTAAATATTCCCAAATTAATTTAATCGTTGAAGCTCCATATAAGCAACAATCATCATTCACTATTGATAATAAAACTTACAGGAGTAAGGATTTCAAAATCATAAATTTTCAGATATGGAGAGCAGTAATAAGTATTGACAAAAAAATGGCTTTCCTGGATGGCATGTATAGCAAGGTAATCAATGGAAATACTCAACAGTACAATACTATAACTAAAAACGGATTTTTAGCACCATTAAGTGGAGATTTAAAAGCGATGTGTGATTGTATTTCCATACATGAAAAACCTACTTTAGCAGATAGAGAGCATTTTGACTATGGGTTTGAGAAAAGACTAATGGATTTTGCTGGTGCAGATGTTACAAAAGAAAGCCGTGAATCGGCAACAGACAAAATAAGTAGATGGTGGGATAAGTACAAAACATTATTTCGCTGTAACACAATGAGTTTTAATTTAGAATATGGAAGTATTTTAAAATTTGCCGTTGCACATGGGTATGCGCCATTTCTGGAAACGATAGTAGGAACCTATCAGATGGATATTAATTATATAGATCCAGTAGATAATCGTAATATGCTGGATTATGTAAATGATGACTTACAAAAAGCAATAAAAACACAAGGAGAAACTCACTCACTAGTAAAAGTCTTGAAAGAATATAAAGAGCTTCTTGAAAATCTTGGCTGTACTCCTTCCAAAAAGTAAAATTATTTTTAAAATAGGATTAAAAGAATTCAAAGGCGAACAGAATATTATTTTTTATCACATTGTGGGTGGCAAATCCAATAGAAATTAATCTACTCCTCCTCGAACCTATACGGAACAGAATCTATCACAAACGTACAATTTGGAAACCGCTCCTTCATCAACAGCATTTTTTCTTGCAGACTATCTTCATTGGATGCAGAAAACAAGAGCCGCTTAAGATTAACCAATTTATCTAATTGGAGTAAGCCATTTATACTTATACCCGTATTGCGCACATACAACATCGTAAGACTCGTAAGTTTATTGAGAGTAGCGATACAGCCTTCGTCTATATTTTCACAGCCTTGCAGGCTCAATTTCTTTATATATTCCAGTTCTGTGAGTAACCGGATAGCATCATTGCTGATCTCCGTTTCACTGAGATTAAGGGAATCTATCCCCCGCACATTTGTAAGTAATATTGCCAGACCGTTATCGTCAAGGTCTTCGATACGGCGCAGATCAAAATCACTATGGTAAGCACCATGTTCTACATTACCAAAACGATCTTGCCAGTATTTTTTATTTCGAGCCATGTATTACCATATATTTTTCATTGAATCGCAAAACTATTTACTTTCTCACAATCTTTTTGTTATGAATTTTTAGAGTGGCATCGCAAAAGAAACCGGAATTGCTTTTATCTAAAGCTTACAATATTCTGAAAAAAATAATGTCGCAATTAAATAACTGAGACAAAAAAAAGCAAACCGTCTCCGATTTGCTTTTTTTTAAATTTTTACTGTATGTACTATTCAGGTCTTCCACCTTTTAGCTCATCTTGCATTGTTTTTAGTTCGTCCATCTTACCATCAGCAGCTAGTTGCGCCTGCTCTGGCCATGTGGTAGTGTCAGCAGCGTTAAACTGTCCGTCGCTATCATCAAGGATTTGCTTTAGTTTTTCTGCACCGGCAGCAGCCATATCAGCAAAGGTCATAATGCCTGCGGCATTAAAAACTTCTTTACCTTTTGGTCCTACACCTTCTACTACTGTAAGGTCATCAGATCCTGTAGCTTTTACTTCAGCAGCGGCAGCAGCTTCAGTCGTTGCTTCTTCTGCTACAACTTCTACCGTTTCTTCTACTTTAGCTACTTCTTTTGCAGGAGCAGTTTTTGCTTCTGTGCTTGCAGCAGCTGTTTTCTTAGCACCACTTCTACGAGTACGCTTAGTTTTTTCTGCAGCTCCATCTTCTCCGTGACCATACACATCGTTAAAGTCTACCAGCTCTATCATGGCTAGTTCTGCATTATCACCTGTTCTTGTTCCCAGCTTTATCACACGAGTGTATCCACCCGGGCGGCTTGCTACTTTAGGAGCAATTACAGTAAATAATTCTTTTACCGCATGCTTATCATTCAAATAACTAAACACTATTCTATGGTTATGACTGATGCTCTGCTGTGTTTCATTCGCCTTGGTCTTTGTGATCAATGGCTCTATGAAAGTACGAAGCGCCTTTGCCTTTGCAAGCGTAGTTGTAATACGCTTGTGCTCTATAAGGGCACAGCTAAGGTTCATTAATAGTGCCTTTCTGTGAGAGGCTGTTCTGCTGAGGTTGTTTTTTTTGTTTCCGTGACGCATGACTGTTGTTGTTTTAGATTCGCCTATACCGTGTCAAGGAATACAGGCTACTTAAATAATATTTTTTCTATCTCGAAGAACTAATTAAAGCTCGTCGTCTATTTTCAATTTGCTTAGATCCATTCCGAAGCTCAGGCCTCTGTCTTGTAGTACAGAGTCTATCTCACTTAGAGATTTCTGACCAAAGTTTCTAAACTTCATTAGATCTTCTTGCTCATATTGTACAAGCTCACTTAGAGAGTTGATCTTAGCTGCTTTTAAGCAATTGAATGCTCTTACAGAAAGGTCAAGATCTTCTAGTGGAGTTTTAAGCATTTTGCGCAATTGCAAAGTGTGCTCATCTACCATATCTTCCTTCTTATCTTCCTTATTATCAAAAGTGATGTTTTCATCAGTAATGATCATAAGATGTTGTATAAGAATACGACTAGCTTGCTTTACTGCTTCTTCCGGGTGAATAGTACCATCGGTAACTACATCCATAATCAGTTTTTCAAAATCTGTGCGCTGCTCTACCCTAGTGTTCTCTATAAGATATTTTACATTCTTAATAGGGGTGTAGATAGCATCTACCGGTATGTAACCAAAAACATTGCTCTTCTCACCATGCTCTTCTGCAGGCACGTATCCACGACCTTTGTTTATCGTAATTTCGATATCCAGCTTTGCACTATTATCTAGTGTACAGATAAGCAATTCAGGATTCATAACCTCAAATGCAGGAGATGCTTCTCCTATCATACCGGCTGTGAATTCTGTTTTGTTCTTTATAGAAAGGCTGATTTTTTCTGCACCTGTGTTTTGCTCTACTTTAGACTTAAAACGAACTTGTTTAAGGTTAAGAATGATTTCAGTAACGTCTTCTGTGATACCTTTTATAGTTGCAAATTCGTGATCAGCTCCTTGTATTTGTATTCCAGTGATGGCGTAGCCTTCAAGAGAATTGAGCAATACACGACGAAGTGCATTCCCTATTGTAACACCATATCCCGGTTCTAGCGGACGAAATTCGAATTGAGCTTCAAAGTCAGTTGCTTTTTGCAAAACAATCTTGTCCGGTTTTACGAAATTAAATATGCCCATGGGTTTATTTGTTTTATTATATGTGGCCGTTTCCGGCTAAATGTTGTGTGTGAACTGAAAAAAGTTCTTACCAGGAATTCTATAGCTTACTTGCTATACAATTCTACAATAAGTTGCTCCTTTATATTCTCAGGAACGCTTTCTCTCTCTGGCCAGGTTATGAAAGTACCTTTCATATCCCCTTCATTCCACTCTACCCAGTTAAACTTTGGATTTTTTCCTCTGATGTTATCTGTGATAGATTTGTTTACTGCTGTTTTATTCTTCAATCCGATTACGTCTCCTGGCTGGCAATTGTAAGAAGGTATATTCAGTACATCACCATTTACAGTGATATGCTTATGACTTACCAGCTGACGTGCAGCCTGACGGCTAATAGCGATACCAAGGCGATAAACAGTATTATCCAATCTTGCTTCAAGCAATTGAATAAGGTTTTCACCAGTAACGCCTTTACGACGGTTAGCTTCCTCAAAAGTTTTGCGGAACTGTTTTTCAAGCAAACCGTAAGTGTACTTAGCTTTTTGCTTTTCTTTTAACTGAAGTGCGTATTCACTTGGTTGCTTACGCTTCTTAGTGCCACCATGCATCCCGGGAGGGTTGCTGTTCTTAGTGAGCCACTTGCCGTTGCCTGTAATAAGCTCTCCAAATCGGCGGGAGATTTTTGTTTTTGGGCCTGTGTAACGTGCCATAGTAATTAATATTTTGATTTTTTAGTGACGGTACAACATTATAAAAATCCTGAAAAAATGAATGCGGTACCCGTGATAAATATAGTATTTAGACTTGCAGTATTTAGAACTTAGACTTTTGGTAATTAGACTATCAAGATAATTATCTAGTCTCCATACTAAGTACTTAATACTTAAATCTTGTTCTTAAACTCTTCTCTTCTTAGGAGGACGACAACCATTGTGAGGAATAGGAGTCACATCTTTTATAATGGCAATCTCCAGTCCGTTTTGGCTAAGAGAACGAATAGCACCCTCACGCCCACTACCTGGTCCTTTTACATATACATCTACACGCTTCAGACCTGCATCTAATGCAATCTTTGCGCAATCTGCTCCAGCCATCTGTGCAGCATACGGTGTATTTTTCTTTGAACCTCTGAAGCCCATTTTACCAGCACTGCTCCAGGCTATAACCTGTCCTTGCTTATTAGTAAGACTTATGATGATGTTGTTGAAACTTGCTACGATGTGTGCATCGCCATGTGGCTCAACTTTTACCACTCTTTTTCTTGCGGCGGCTTTGCCACCTTTTTGCGCTTTTGCCATTTTTTTTAAATAGGTAATCTATGATACAATAAAAAGCTATCCGTATTTCTACAAGCTAGCTTCCTTTTTCTTCCCTCCCGCCGATTGCTGCGATCCGGTGATAGAAAAATATTTATGCAATCTATATTCATTCGCCCGTGGGCGAAATCAATATTACTTCTTAGCCACTTTCTTCTTACCGGCAACTGTCTTACGCTTACCCTTACGAGTGCGGCTGTTAGTTCTGGTACGCTGCCCTCTTACCGGCAAACCTTTTCTGTGACGTAGACCGCGATAACAAGCGATATCCAACAAACGCTTTACATTCATTTGGTTCTCAGAACGAAGAGCACCCTCGGTCTTAAACTCAGTGTTAATGATGTTACGAATAGCTGTCTGCTCATCATCATCCCACTCGTTCACTTTCTTATTTACATCTATTCCTGCTTTTTCCAGGATGTATGTAGCAGTAGTAGGACCTATACCATATATATATGTAAGGCCTATTTCTCCTCTTTTTTGTTTTGGTAAATCAATACCGGCAATACGTGCCATATTCTATCTTGGTTTGTGTGTTATTATACTTTACAAAAAGCTTCGCTTATCCCTGCTTTTGCTTAAAACGTGGATTCTTTTTGTTGATTACATATAGACGTCCTTTTCTTCGAACGATTTTGCAATCTGCGCTTCTCTTCTTAATAGATGCTCTTACCTTCATGATAATGCTTGTTTATATATTATAGCCTTTAACAGCTATGGGTTTACTTATTTATAACGGAAAATGATTCTACCTCTAGAAAGATCGTAAGGACTCATTTCGACTCCTACTTTGTCGCCCGGTAAAATTCTGATGTAGTGCATCCTCATCTTCCCGGATATGGTAGCTAGTATCTCATGCCCATTCTCCAATTTTACTTTAAACATAGCATTGCTCAGCGCCTCTACTATAACTCCGTCTTGTTTTATTAATGCTTGTTTTGCCATAAATTTTTGGAGTGCAAAGATAGAAGTATTAAATGAATTATGAGCAAATAGAAGAAAGATATTTACTATTGCAGTTTTGATATTCAAAAATCCTCATAATCAGCAAATTACAAACCATTAGGCGAACCTAATTTAACAGTAGGGCATTTCATAGGCGTGGGAAATAACAGGCAAAATTACCAAATTCACTGTCCTACATGCTCTATTTTAGATGGTCGTTATACAAATGCAAAATTCGTTAATGCAGCAGGTAAAAATAAATAATAATTTAATTACCAGCAATCAAAATAAATAAAAAGTCGGTAGCTGAGTGCAGCTACCGACTAGTATACCATCATTTCAGAATTTTGGACCTATACCTTCACCATCCAACCGTGTGTATCTGCTACCTTGCCATAACGTATGCCTGTAAGTTGCTTCCCAACAGAGGGGGCTACTTCCCAGTTCTCTACATCAAAATGCATAACGTAATCTTTGTACCGAAGTTCCTTTATGTAGGAAATAGTGGCAGCCGTACCGGCACCAAAAACTTCGCGAAGTTCCCCTTGCTTATGCGCTTCTATTACCTCATCTATACTTAATTTTCTTTCTTCTACCTCCATCCCTTTCTCCCGCAATAATGTAATTACGCTTGCTCTTGTTATTCCTGCAAGTATCGTTCCCGTTTCCAGACCAGGGGTAATGACTTTGTTGCCAATCACAAAAAATACATTCATTGTGCCACACTCCTGCACATTCTTATGCTCGTAAGCATCTGTCCACAATACCTGATCATAACCGCGCTCTTTTGCCAGTGCCGTAGGATACATTGCAGCGGCATAATTACCTGCTGCTTTGGCGTAACCTATACCGCCAGGCACTGCACGTACATACTTCTCTTCTACATAAATACGCATAGGTGTACTGTAATATGGACCGGTTGGACTCAAGATAATCATGAATTTATAGGAGTCACTTGGTTTTACACCAATAACATGGTCAGTCGCAAACATGAATGGCCGTATATACAGGCTATGGTTCTCCTTACCAGGAATCCAGTTCTGATCCATATTTACGAGCAGGCGAAGACCATCCATAAATATATGCTCCGGCACCTGCGGCATTTGCATACGCTCTGCAGAAATATTAAATCGCTTAAAATTTTCCTCTGGTCTGAAAATATGGGGTTCGCCATTCTCAAATCTATAGGCTTTTACTCCCTCAAAAATAGACTGCCCATAATGTATGGCAGCATTACTGGGATCCAGCATAAGGGGCTGATATGGCTTTATCTCCGGTGTCTTCCATTCTCCGTCTTCGTAGTCTACTTCAAGCATGTGATCTGTAAAAAATTTACCAAAAGGAAGATCCTCTAAATTGATATCCTTAAGCTTGCTGTGTTCTACTTTCGTAATATTAAAATCTGTGGCTGCAATCATATTCATTAAATTTACTGCAAAGAAACGAAAAAAATTCACTTTTTATTTGAATAGATATGGGGCTTAATGACATAGACCTTTCACCTACTGTATTATGTGATTACTACCGCCATAGTATAGTGGGTGAACCTAAAAAGGCAGAAAAAAGTATAGAGGAAGTCAAAATTAATTCTCTAGGGCACAATGAGCAGCATGTACTCGTACTTATTCATAATGAACAAGGGGCTTTCTTACAGGAAAGTCATCTTGACTTATTAATAAAAATACTAGGTGCCTGCCACCTTGGGCTAAAGGACATAGCGCTTGTAAATTGCTGTGCTGGTAAATTAAATTATGACTCCCTCACAGAAACTTTTAAACCAGTAAAAATAATTCTCTTTGGCGTAAACCTGGGGAGCTTATCCTTTCCGCTATCATTCCCGCAATACCAGGTGCAGAAATACCACAGCCAGACGCTCTTACTTGTGCCGTCGCTAGAGGAAATGGATAAAGACGTTGCCGTAAAAAAAGCCGTGTGGGAATCGCTTAAGAAAATGTTTTTGTAAATGAAAAGTAAACAGTTGAACTTAATATTTGCTACCAATAATGCCAATAAAGTAAGCGAAGTACAAGGGCTCATAGGCGATAATATAAATATACAATCCCTTGCCCAGGCAGAAATAGATATAGATATACCAGAGCCCTACGACACACTGGAGGAAAATGCGCATACAAAAGCAAAAACTATATTTGATCTAACAGGTACTTCCTGCTTTAGTGAAGACACTGGATTGTTTGTAGAAACCTTGCAAGGGCAGCCAGGAGTGCACAGTGCCCGATATGCGGGCGAGCCAGCAAATGATAAAAATAACATTGAGAAGCTGCTACATTCTCTGCAAGGAGAAGGCAACAGGAAAGCCTATTTCATGACGGTTATCTGCCTCGTTACCGCTAAAGAAACACATTATTTTACAGGTAAATGTGAAGGTGAAATCTTGGCCTTGCAGGTAGGAGAAAAAGGTTTTGGATATGATAGTATTTTTTGCCCTATAGGTAGTGAGCGGAGTTTTGGCGAAATGAATAAAGAAGAAAAAAGTGAATATAGTCACAGGAGGAAAGCGGTGGAAAAGCTTATTGAGCACCTGGGAATGGAAGATTTTTGATTTTTGATTTTTAAAAAAAAATAAGTGGCAAGAGTAAAAATAAATTTCCCGGAGAAGGAATGTAAATCCTATACGATAGCAGTACGGATCACAGACGTAAATTATGGCAACCATGTAGGCAATGATGCTATTGTAAGCATAATGCATGAGGCCAGAATGCAATGGCTTACTTCGCATGGGTATAGCGAGCTTAAAGTGGGCGGAGCAAGTCTTATTATGGCGGACCTGGCGGTGGAGTATAAAAATGAAAGTTTTTATGGCGATGTACTATCGGTAGAGATTTGTGCTGATGAAATAAGCGCAGTAAGTTTTCAGATATATTATAATATGAGCAATGCAGACGGAAAACTTATAGCCCTGGCAAAAACCGGAATGGTTTGTTTTGACTATGATGCCAGGAAAGTGAAAGCGATTCCCGCGGAGTTTAAGAAATTTTTGGAGGGGTAAACTTTCTTAAGTTATCAATATGCAACTTGTTGCAGACGTCAAGAAAATATCACTGCCTACATTTTGATATTACCTAATTACAAATTTTCAATTTACCTCTCTCCTCCTTGCCAGATATTCCAATTTTCTTCCGCCTGCAGATGAAGCATTTCCAGTCCATTTTTTGTAATAGCACCTTGCTCCCCTGCGAGCTTTAGAAATAGAGTTTCTTCTGGCTTGTACACGAGGTCGTAGGCGTAATGCTGCTGTGTAAGATAATCGTATGGAATATTGGGCTTTGTATCTATCGCCGGCATCATGCCTAGTGGCGTGGTATTTATTATAATAAAATTTTCTTGCAGCTTTTCTTTTGTCACCTCCTCGTAAGCCATGGTCTTTCCTGCAGCGGTGCGGGATACTAGGGTAAATGGAATCTCCAATTTATTAAGCACGTACTGCACTGCTTTGCTGGCTCCGCCAGTTCCCAGCACGAGAGCGCTTTTGTGATGCGGCTGCAAAAGCGGGACAAAAGATTTCTCAAAACCTATTACATCTGTATTGTAGCCAGTGAGATTTCCGTCTGTAATTTGCACACAATTTACAGCACCAATTTTCTCTGCTGCATCAGACTGAGCATGCAAGTATTTTCGTACTGCTTGCTTATGTGGAATGGTAATAGCAAACCCTTTAAGATTTTTACTTTCTTGTAATAAGGCTGGCAGTTCGTCTATGGATTCAATTGGCCATAAGTAAAATTCTGCACGAATACCTTCTCTGGCAAACTTCTCCTTAAAATATTTTTTAGAGAAGGAGTGCCCAAGCGGAAATCCTATGAGACCGTACTTGTTCATTAAAGTTTATCAAGGAACATATCAAAAGTATCGCCACGAAGCCCTATACGCATAGCCTCTAGTGCTATTACTTCAGATGGAGAAATATTTCCCAGGTTTACATTGCAACCAATAAGCTGCAAGAAGTATAACTGCTGGGCTTTCTGTGGTGCTTCCCAGAGAATTTTTTGCTCTGGTATCTGTGTAAGAATTTCCTGTACGAGACCTTCTCGCACTTCCCCGCTTCCGCGGTATATACCTACGTTACCTGCCTCTCTTGCCTCTGCAATTACGTAGCTGCTACCGGCACTTAATTCTGCGCTCATCAACTCTATCCACTGGTATGGAGGAATGATGTGAGCGGCGTCTTTGCTACCTACTTCACTAAGTACTATCCCATGTTTGCACAATTTTTCAATATAGCCACACTTCTCACTATGTGGTATAGTAATAGAGCCGTCACTTACTTCCATATAGCTCACTTCAAATTCCTTACACACTCTTATGTAGTCATCTATCTGTCCTCGCATAAGAAAAGCTTCAAAGAGCGTTCCTCCAAAATACACCGCCATGTTATATTCTTTGTACACCGCTAGCTTGTCCTTTAGATTAGGCGTAACATAAGAAGTACCAAATCCCAATTTCACAATGTCAACGTGCGGGGACCCTACTTCCATCATATTACGGGCTTCCTGTACGCTTAGTCCTTTATCCATTACCATAGTAAGGCCATGCTCGCGAGGTTGGCTGGTGCGTTCGGGTATTTGTGTGAGATTGAAGTTCATGTATTAAAAGTTTCGTTTAGATATTTGCGTGCAAATGTAAATATTAATCCTCAAAGCAGAATGCAGGAGATTAATTAGGGTGCATATTAAATCTATCGCAGGGGAGAAAGGTTTGTCAGCCCTTCTAACAGCTTTCTAAGCTTATAACTCTTATCAAGGATTGACAAACCTTAGTAATTATCTTACACAGCTTATCAACATTTAAAAATTATGACCTTAATTTATTTATGCTAAAAGAATATACTTATTGCAGCCCGTGCAAAGAAAGGAGTACCCGGCGTAAAGTGTATTTCAGAAACTGATGTCGTTTCATTTCGCAAGCGGCTTTCAGTATCAAACTGGGTTTCCTTCCATCGCACATTAAATACATTTTGAATAGAAATACCAGCCTCCCATTTCTTCTGCGTATAGTTTATGGCGGCATCCGTAACAAAATATCCTTTAGCTATCACGCTATTGTTTTCGTTTGCCGGCCGGTCTGCCATGTACCGATAGCGTATACTACCATTAAGGCCAAACTGCTTTCTGTACGTAAACCCGCCTACACTCGTAAACCGGGGAGCAAGAGGCAAATAACTTTCTTCATTAGGCACATTTAATGCTTTAGGATCTGCAAAGCTTAAATCTATATCAGCAAAGAGATTTTTGATCACTTCATAGCGTGCAGAGAAATCTGCTCCAACCCTTCTCGTTTGCCCGCCGGGCTCTACAACTCCTTCGTCGCCCACGTAAATAAATTCCTGATCGAGCCAGAGGTACCATAGTGCAGATTGTAATACGAGCTTATCTCCTACTTTGAAAATACCTCCTATATCTGATCCATAACCCGGAGGAAGTACTTTCCTTCCATTTTGCTGCACAGCTACTCTCGTATCATTGCTATGAAAACCTTTCCCATTGTAAAAATATAGTTGCACATTTTTAGATACCCGCAAATCAAAATTAAGCTTAGGACTTATTATAGTAGAAGTAGATTTTAGAACATCTCCGGAAAGCTTATCATCATATTTGTTAGTAAAATAGTCTGCTCTCAATCCTGCAGTTATATCAAGTTTTTTGGCAACCATAAACTTTTGCGACAAATATGCCCCCAGGTTCATTTCATTTACATCGCCCAGCATTTTTGCTTCTGTTACTGTGCTGCGGTTTACCGTACGGGATAGTTCCACATCATTTACATCATCATAGCGCAACTGCACGCCGGCGTTAGTTTCTGTTTGCACTTTTCCTATAAAAAATTCTTTTTTGTAGGAACCATTGTAGCCCAATAAATTTCTGTCTTCTTTCTGCCTAATCTGATCTCCATTAATAGAGTCTTCTTTAAAAAAAGTAAAATTGCTGTAGAGTTCAAATTTATTCTTTGTGTAAAAAATCTGGTTAGTAAGTATAGCTCCGTCCTGCATTCTTGTTCGAAGTTCCAGGTTAGCATTGTAACGGGAAGTATTGCCTCCTTCCGTATTATCTATAGCTCCATAAAAGCCTATGCTACCGTCTTTTACAGCCCTGTCTGGTATCTGGCCAGAGGCATTCCATTTACTGGTAAATGCTGTTGCACTTGCAGTAATGCTTGTTCTTGGTCCTATGCTGGAGTGATACTTTAATAGGCCATTGAAGCGATTAAAATCCTGGGCACTCTCAAAGAATCCCTTTGTGTAAGAACCTTCTCCTGCTATAAACAAGCTTTGGTTACGCCTGTCTTTGGCAGGTTCAAGAAGATTTATACCTGCTATAACTCTCGCGGTAGAGAACTGCCCGCCTTCTACTTTTACAAAACTTTTATCCAGATAGTTTTTTGTTTTAAACTCTACATAGCCAGCAGTAGTAAAGTTTCCTTTGTCTGCGGCATAAGGACCCTTATTAAAATTTAATTTTTCAATAAGCTCCGGTATAACAAAGTGAAGATCTGCGTACCCCTGCCCGTGTGCATGGCTCACCATATTTACCGGCATTCCATCTACGGTGAGGTTAATGTCTGTGCCATGATCTAAATCAAAACCCCGGAGAAAAATCTGCTCAGACTTACCGCCGCCGGCATGCTGCCCAATAAATAATCCCGGAACCATCCTCAGTACTTCCTGAGAGTTATTAATAGGCCTCAGGTGAATATCTAAGTCACTTATTGTTTTAAAAACACCGCCCTTCCTACCTGCGACAAGCCTTATTTCTGCAAGGCTAGAGACTTTTGGATATAAGTATACCAGTGCCTTATCGTTTACGATGAGGACAGAATCAATCGCTATTGATAAGGTTTCGTATCCCACGCAAGACACAGAAAGTATACGAATGCCAGAAGGTAAATTTTTGAGGCTCACAAAGCCGCTTTCATCAGCAACTGCGCTAAACTGCAGGTTTTTACTTTGTGCAACAGCTTCTGTCACCGGGATTTTAGAATCTGCAGCTACGAGGAAAAAGCCTTTGACTGGCGTTTGGGAATAAACAGTATTGCCTACAAAGAATAAACATATAAGGAAAAGCAAGCTCCTCCGTTTAATAATAAATTTCATAAAAATTTTTCGAGAAAAATGTACAATGTGAATAAGCAGATGCGGTAATAAAATGCATCACTTATGCTATTAAAGTATTACAGGTCTTCGCCATACTAGTCACAAATACTTACACAAGAATCTGAGCGTTGCTAGCGAGAATAACCATTACAACCTTAGGCCTGCTTAGGAGGTGGGTACATTTTATCTAAAAATGGGGAGGAAAGAGAATAGGATTTTGCTCCAAAAAATTGGGGTTCTGGAATAATTATTATTGGAAAAGAATGATCAACTACGAGAAAAACACAGAAAGGCTCTGTATCTTTTGTGCTGGAAGGCACGGTTTTAGATTCCTCCTCGTGCGCTGCATGAGCCATTTCATCTACTGCATGGTTGTCATTACCATTCTGATGCACGGTTGCAAGATGATCTGCCTGCCATATGATATGCGCTACAGCATCCTGTAGAAGCGGCAGTACGGGTTTGCATAGCACTACTGCATATAACAATAATAAAAAATATGCAATGGTATCTCTCATGCTGTTTTACAATGGAGGAGTTGTTGCTTACACAAAAATTTAGTGATTCGCAGTTTGTCTTTTGATTGCATTAAAATAACGAAATTTAGATAACGATAGTTTTAACAAATAGGGAAGAGCATAGAAATTCATCTATTTCATTGCACAATAAATTACCTGATGTTATCATTAAATTGGCTCGCAAAATTTATTTTTTTTCACTTGGGCATTTAATAGAGCGTTACCAGGTACTTTTTATAAAAAATTCTGTGCAATTTAATCTGAGTTTTAGATTTAAATGATTTGTTAACATACCTTCGCTCGTTCTTGAATTAACCATTATAAAAAAACCTCCAATATGTTTAAAAGATCTACTCCACTATTTATAAAAAACTATTCTTTTTCGGGATCAAAAGTAGTTTCATATGTTTTTATATTTTTGATAACTGCATCTAGTTATTCAGCAAAATCGCAAATTATTTGGAACACAGGCAGCACAACGTTTACAAAAACAGCTGGCGGGCAACAAGATTGTATAACGGCTCAGACCTGCCTAACCCGCATTACCGTACTATATAATTCTATGTGTGAGACAGTAAGCGGAAATCAAGGCTGTAGCTACCCCGGCCCTTGTAATACGGAATGGGCATACGGTGATATTACAAATTGGAACACACTCACATACAGGCCACTTTTTACAGTAAATGGTTGCACGCCGACCAGTATGGTTGGGAACCCGCTGGTATGCCACCTTATTGCTGAAAACATTTATTTACAAATAACTTTTAACTCATGGACAGCTGGCGGTGGCAATTTCTCTTACACCAGAACTACCGGATCCACTTTGCCAATAATATTATCCAATTTTGTGGGATACAATCAAGGGGGATCAAATAACCTAAGCTGGTCAAGCAGCACAGAGTCAAATTTTAGTCATTACAATGTTCAAAGAAGCAGCGACGGCTTTAATTTCCTTAACCTCGCACAAATGAACAGCAAAGCCCCGGATGGTAATAGTACCATCACTTTGAATTACAGTTTTACTGATTTGAATTCATTACAGGGCTATAATTATTACAGGCTTGAGCAAGTAGATAAAGATGGGCGTAAACAATACAGCAAAGTAATTTCTATTACAGTTGCAAAAGCACTAAACTCTATTGATATCCTCCAAAATTTTGTAGATCAACGGTTTCAGATTAGTTTGAGTACTGAAAAAAGAACTGTTGCTCTAATTAAAATACTTGACTTCAATGGTAGAATACTTAGAAACGAAGAAATACAGTTACAAGCGGGAATTAATATCAGGGATTTGGATATAGCTAGCTTAGTAAGTGGACTATATATCGTCCAAATACAAATGGAAGGCGCTCTCTCATTCAGTGGAAAAATACTAAAAAAATAATTTTCAACAGTTATAAGCTTAAAAATTTTAGAAATAAAAAACTTAAGGCTAGATATCGCTAGTTAAAACAATGACCATTCGACCAAAATCAATGGTTATTGTTTTAATTAAGAAGAATAGAAATGAACAAAGGCAAGGCTGACATGAGTATTTATACTGGAATGCCTCCTCACCAGGCAATCTTAAACAGTATGCTTTAGTTCTGACTTTATTATTGCTTCCAATACTTTCATATCCACATCTGCAAGTTTCTTTATGTAGAGGCAGCCCACGCCAGTGCTGTGTTTTCCAAGTTTTTCAAAAGCGGAGGCGTGTAATTTCATGTCAAAAGGGTATAATGATAAATTTGCTTTCCGCGGGGAGAAGCCTATTCGTAACCATTCTACTTCTCTTCCTGTCTTTTCGCTTTTATATATTTTGCTGCCAAAACCTATCATTGCTTTTCCCCACATCTTAGCATCCTCTTTAGTAGCTTTCTTCATCATTGCCAGCAGCGTCATGCAGTCATTACGCTTCTCTTCGTCCGTTACCTTTTCTATGAATTGGAGTACGCTGTTGTCGTTTGCTGTTGTTTTTATTTTTGCCAGTTTTGCCATGATGTTTTATTTGTTGTGCAATCAAGCTACTGTTTTACAATAGATAGCAGATATTATCAGGCATATCTCCGACGGAGAAATTGGAGCTATTATTTCGAAGTCTTCAAGAAATATTGCAGAAGCCCCACAACCGACACCAGCGTCCAACAGCCCTCTAATATAATAAAAGGCCAATACTCCAATAATATAGATGCTAGACAAGCCAAACCAGCTCCTACTACATTTAATATTAAATACGGAAGACTGTCTTTGCTTATAATATTTCGGAGGTTCATTAAATAAGCTATAAGAAGGAGCGCTACGCCTATAGAACCTGTCCAGTCAGAAATGTCCATAAAATGTTTTGTGCTATTTAATTGCTGATATACAATTTATTCCTAGTCCACTTTCCCTACAGTCCCCGCACTACTTTCCTCGACTTCCACTTTGGGGCTGCCTTTATAATTAATTTTTGCCGCAGAGGCGGCGTAAGCTTTTAAGGATACGCTCGCAAATAACTTGATATGCGAAGCACTGCTGGCATCTACCATGGCGGATTCACTCAGGAGTTCGTAGGCATTTACTTCTGAGGCGCTGCTGCTTTCTATAGAGAGCGTGCGGCATTTACCGGTAAGGGTCACATTAGCAGAACTACTTGCTTCTACCGTTACATCGCCTGCATCTATAATGGCATCTATGTGTGAGGCACTACTGGCGTAAATCTTCAATTTGTCTTCCTGCTTTATAAGTTCTTCCACTTCTACATGGGCAGCAGAGGAAGCTTCTATCCCGCGAAGTGAAGCTGTGTAAGCGATTACGGTAACGTGTGTATCAGAATAGCTATTGCCTTCCATACCTACGTGAAGCGTACCATTTGAAACATGTATTTCTACATCGTCTATTATATTATCATCGGCTTCTATCTGCAGCTTATCTGTGGTTCCATAGCGTAGTATGAGTTTTATGCCTGAGGATACGTCTACTTTATCAAAATTTTCAACAATTTGGGTTCGCTTTACCATAACTCCGCTTCCTGAATGTGTAACGCATGCGGCTATAAAAACGACAAGAAGAAAAAGGACAAAGAGGAGTTTGAGATTATTCATTTTTAGGAGTTAGTTTTTTTGTAAAACACTAATATAAAGAAATGTAGTGGAATGGTTTTGAAGGATTGTGAGCAGCGGCTGTATTTAACGTTGGCGGATAGGCTTTTATTGAAGCAATGCAGTCAGTTTGCGCTCATGGCAGAGTTAGAGAATAAGCTGAGAATCTAAAGAGAATTGATGGTTAGTTTGCACTAATCTTTGCAGATTTTTAAATCAACACATTTTCAAATACGCAAATTGTTACATTTGCAACCTATGACAGAAAAGATCATCATCCTCGATTTTGGCAGCCAGTACACACAGCTTATTGCAAGGGCAGTGAGAGAGGCAAACGTATTTTGCGAGATCTTCCCATTTAATAAAATCCCGGATATAACAGAAGAAACTAAAGGCATAATCCTTTCAGGGTCGCCATTCTCTGTAAATGAAGCAGATGCTCCTATGTTGGACATGGCAGCGCTTGCCGGCACAGTGCCTATCCTAGGCGTATGCTATGGCGCTCAACTTATGGCTAAGCAGGCAGGCGGACTTGTACAGAAAAGTGACAAGCGGGAATACGGTAAGGCTATACTAAAAGTAGAAAAAGAAGATAAATTATTGGCAGGTGTGAGCGCATCTTCCACCGTGTGGATGAGCCATAGTGATTCTATAAAAGACTTGCCGGCGGGTTATGTATTGCTAGGCACTACGGAGAGTATTCCGGTGGCGGCTTACAGAAATGACCCTGCCGCAGAATGTGGCTGGTATGGTCTGCAGTTTCACCCAGAGGTGTATCATAGCGCAGAGGGTAAAAAGATTCTAAAAAACTTTTTAGTAGATATATGTGCCTGCTCCCAAAACTGGACTGCCGAGCATTTTATCACAGAAACTGTGGCTGCACTTAAAGAGCAACTAGGCAGCAGTAAAGTGGTAATGGGACTTAGCGGTGGGGTAGATAGTACCGTAGCGGCTACACTCATACACAGAGCAATAGGTGATAATCTCTACGGCATATTTATAGACAATGGCGTGCTGCGCAAAAACGAGTTTGAAGAAGTCCTGGAAGTATACAAAACCCTTGGCCTGCGGGTAAAAGGAGTAGATGCCCGCGAGCATTTCTATACTAAACTGGCAGGGAAAATAGACCCGGAAGCAAAACGAAAAGCAATAGGCGGCAGCTTTATTGATATTTTTGATAAGGAGGCTTCTATGCTGGAAGGGATAGATTTTCTAGGTCAGGGAACCATTTACCCTGATGTAATAGAGAGCGCTTCTGTGCATGGCCCCAGCGTAACGATAAAGAGCCACCATAATGTGGGCGGCTTACCAGAAACGATGAAACTGAAGCTGGTAGAGCCTCTGCGCTCCCTGTTTAAGGATGAAGTAAGGCTCATAGGTGCAGAGCTGGGCATACCGGCAAACCTTCTTGACAGGCATCCGTTTCCCGGTCCCGGCCTTGCCATACGGATACTGGGAGAGGTTACAGAAGAAAAGGTACAGTTATTGCAAGAGGCCGATCATATTTTTACACAGCTACTGCGTAGTAGTGGTCAATATAAAGAAGTATGGCAGGCAGGAGCTATATTGTTACCAGTAAAGAGTGTGGGAGTAATGGGAGATGAGCGTACTTATGAGTTCACTGTGGCACTAAGAGCAGTGACCTCTGTAGATGGCATGACGGCAGACTGGGCACACCTGCCTTATGAGTTTCTGGGCAAGGTGAGCAATGAGATTATTAACAATATAAAAGGGATAAACAGAGTAGTTTACGACATTAGCAGCAAACCTCCTGCTACCATAGAATGGGAATAACAGCTTATAACACACCATTGAAACGATACATGAAAAAAATCGACATAATTTTTAAATTTTTTCTTGCTGCAATATTTGTTTTGTCAGCAGTAAGCACAGAGGCTCAGATTGTTTCTGAAAATGGCGTAGCCCTTATGGCCAGACCTGCAGATAGCATTATAAAAAAATATCGGATTGCCGTTTTTGCTCCTTTATATCTTGATTCTGCATTTACTAATAGTGCATACCGCTACCCAAAAGATAAGTTCCCAGTATTTGTTTTACCAGGTTTTGACTTTGTAAAAGGAGCACAGATGGCGGTGCAGGATGCAGACCTTGGAAGCATAAAAGTGGAAGCGAGTATTTATGATTCCAAATCTAAAAATAAATCTATTTTGTGGCTGGCGCGGAATGGTATGTTGGATAGTATTGACCTTATTATAGGATCGGTAAAAGATAGGGATTATTATGAACTAGCTTCAGTAGCAGGACAAATGCATATACCGTTTATTTCTGCAACTTTCCCTAATGATATGGGCGTGAAGAAAAACCCTTTTGTAACCGTACTCAACTCTACAGTTCAAACGCACTGCGAGGGAATATTCAGCTACCTGCTGGGAAATCATGGTACAGAAAAGATAGTGTTTGTTCGCAAGCCGGGCTCTAAAGGAGATTTTATAGGTAAATATTTTGATAAGATGAATGCTCCGGATAACAATAAGCTGCTGAACCTGCAGACTGTAAATATAGAAGCCGATGACTTCAGTGCCGTTATTTCTCAGCTAGATTCTACAAAAACCAATATGATAGTAGGGGCAAGTTTTGACGAGCGCTTCTGCACTGGTCTGGTAAAGGCTTTATCGAAAGTAAGTGCAGTATATAAGTGTACTGTGATAGGGATGCCTACCTGGGATGGCTTTGATTTTGTGATAAACAAAAGAGATTATGCTAAGGATTTTCCTGTGTATTTCACAACGCCATTCTATCACAGCGACTGGGATGCCGTTTCTAAAAAAATATTTAATACTTATAAGAATACTTATAAAAGTAATCCCTCAGACTTTACTTTTAAAGGATATGAGGCCACCGCTTACTTCTTGCGCCTGCTGGTGAAATATGATAAAGATGTAATGAATCACTTGAATGATGTGCAGGCTGTTGTATTCAATAACTATCTCATCGTGCCACAGTTTACAGATAAGACAAGTTCTATCCCGGATTTCTTTGAGAACAAAAGGCTCAATTTTATAAAGGCCGAGAATGGGGTTTTGGTGAAAGCATGGTAACCCCGTTATGATTTTTGATTTCTGAATTAGATTTCGATCACTATTTATAATCTATTCCTCCGATCTTAACTACAGCATCTTTCCACAGTGTATTCTCTTTCATTTTTTCCCAGGCGGGATCATTTTGTAGCACATATTTATAATTAAATCCCTCTTGTATTGCTATATTAAGATAGCGTAAAGCCTGGGCAGTATTATTTTCCATAGCGTACACTGTGGCTATGCTATACACATTATCAGAACCGGTAATTCTATTATCTACAATTTGCTTGTAGCTGGCAATAGCCTCACTGTATTTTTTTTCTTTCACAAGGCTATGTGCCTTTATTTGCAACAGTTTTGTATTGGGAATATGGTATATACTGGTGGCAGTATCTATTTCTTTTTGTGTAGCGAGGGTCATACCTTTTCGCCAGTAAGCCTCTAGTAAGAGCATCCTGTTATTTATATCCAGTCTACCTTCTTGCTGCAGTTGTTGTAAAGTTGCAAGGGCTTCTTCGTTGTAAAAAATAGCCCTGCTGGTGCTTATATATTTTGAAGTATTACCTGCATCCAGCGGTAGATAAGCATAAGCCTTTTTGTAAAATTCCTGTGCCGAAGTAGCGGAGCCTGCCCACTCGTATACATTGGCAATCTTGTGCAGCACATTTCCTTTCTCCATAGAACCTATCGTAAAAGAATCTGTTCTCTTTAAATAAAAGACGGCTTCCAGCCGAGGTGTCATCACCATGGGCTGTAAGAGAAATGTTCTGCCCGTTCCCGGTACGGACATAGCTTGAGGACCGTGATCATCCATCACTAAATTCAAATTTTCTATTGCTCCGGTTTCTGCTGCATCTATTGCATAAGGAGATTCTGGACGGTCTAATTCATTTTTTCTCATTTCCTCCGTTATAAATGCTTCTACGCCCAGCTTTGGAAAATACACAATGGTATCCAGGTACATTCCCATCGATGGCTGTGCAGCTTTATCATAGAGCAGCAAACCCAATTTATAAGTCCATTTTCGCTCTGCCGGAAATTTGTATATCATCCTTTTATAGAATGCATACTGTTCGAGATAGGCTTCTGTACTACTTTTAGTTTTATAATCATTCCATAGCTCATCTGCCTCATCATACCGCTCCTGCTTCTCATATAATGCTTCCAGTAATTTATAGCTTGTTATTTCGTTGGTCTCTGCCTTTATGAATTGTTTATATATATTTTCAGCTTTAAAGTAATAATTCATTTGCTCCGCTACATCCGCCCTATAAAAATCATCCTCTTCAATATTATAACCAGAATGCGCAAAGAGGTTTTTTGTGCAGGGAAATGAAAGACGTTCCTTATTTTTCTTAGACAGGTTTTCTGCATATAACTCTAGCGCATCATCGGATAAGGAATATGATTTTGCTCTGCTAAAAAAAAGATCAGCAGCCTCCAAGGCATTGCTTTTTCTATACAAAATAGCGGCATAGTGATAAGCAAGAGGATTATGTTCATCCAACGAAATTGTTTTAAGCAGCCAGCGTAGGGAAATAGCATCATCTAACATAAAGTATTTCATTGCGACAGCAAAGTGACCCAATACATCGGTTTTTCCGATAACCGCAGAATCAATAATACAAGGTTCCCTCATACCATCTTGTAACACATCAGAAGCCGCTACCATAGATACGCCTAAACTTTGAAAATGGTAACCCGCTTTTCTTTTTTCTGCTTCATAATAAAAAGAATCCGAAAGTGCATAATCTTTTGTTTGTGTATAGCCTATTGCTAATCGCTCAAATGGCAGAAAATGTCGGGAATTTATTTTAATCGCCTTTCTGTAGTATTCTTCCGAAGACCAATAATTCTTTTGTTGCTCATACACATAGCCTTTGTTAGTATAAACACCTAAGAAGCCCGGCTGAATGCTATCAGCAGCATTTAAAAAAAATTCTGCAAGATTGAATTTTTTCTCGAACGCCAATAGCCCTCCTAAATTTGATCTGGGTAGTGCCCAATCTGGCGACAACTCTATAGACTTTGTATAATCTGCCTCTGCCAGCGTGAGGCTATCTTTCATCTGTCTTAATATACCTCGCTCATTATACAAATAGGCTGCGTAGGACTCCATACCCAGCGCTTTGTCTATGTGCGTATAAGCACTCCTGTAAAGACTATCGCCATCCACAACAGAGGGGATTGCCAACCTATTTACGATTGCACTAAAATAATGGCACTTCACTTTAAGGATTCTATACAAATAACTATCCTCTGGTGTGAGTTCCATAGCAAAGGAATACATAGCAGGATATACTGCATAGCTATTTTGTGAAAGGTTGTAGTACCGGCGCTTCTCCAGCTCTGCTTCGTCGCCTTGTAAGTATAAGTTCAAAACTCGCTGCCCTTCATCATCTATGAGTGCTGCTATTTTTTTATTGAGTCTGTCTACAAGGTACTCAGCGGTAGAGAGTGCATTTTTCAGGTCCAGCAACTTCTGTTGACCGGCGTCTGACCGTTCATACTGGATGGTCTTTTCAAGCATTGCAAAAACGAAACGCTTAGCTGTTTTATCAGCCATTTCTAGAGTTTCAAAACTATTTTTTATCCCCATTGAGGAAAGTGATTTCAGGAAAAATTCGGAAGGACTTAGTTTTTCGAATTCTTTTTCTTCTTCCGATTGTGTTTCTGGCTGTCCTATCACTCCTCCCATTACCCCATCTATGGGCAGCACACCGGGTTCGACACCTCCATTTTCCTTTATTGGCACTTTACCCATCGCAAAGTCTTTTTCCCCTTTTACAACTGGTGTTTGTTTTACATTCTCTGATTTTAAAATAGGGTCTTTGGATAAACTGCCTGCAAGGTAAGTTTGTAATTCCCCTGCTGTAATAATGCCATCGTTCTGCAAGTCTGCCTGTCCCTGCAACCCATTTACAAGGTAATAGGAAAATACGCCTCTACCACCTCCCCATTGCTCATTCTCGTTGCTCAGCTGATCCGTTTGGCAAGATGCTATTCTTACTTCTTTATCTTTTACTGCCAGTAACTGCTCCCCTACCAGAAAACTTCCACGGTTGCTTTCCCCCGCTACTTTTCCGGCATGGCAGGCATCAGTAATGAGCACTACTTTTGCTTTCGTTTGCACGGATAGTGTATTGGCAATATCATTAAGAAAATTTATACTAAATGCCATCATCACATAATTGTTGGGCGGGGAATTATAGCAAATGAGATAGCCATTATTATACATAGTTACATTCTCCAAATCCCCATGCCCGGAGAAATAAAAATACACGAGGTCGCCTTGCTTTGCAGTAGCCTTTAGCCAGTCTATTGCTTGATACACAGCTGAGTTTGTAGCATCTTCGTCGAGAAGAAGTCTGACGTTTTCTTCAGGCACATTGCCACCGGCGGGAGACTGTAAATAATCTGCAAATACGTAAGCATCTTTATTAGCAAACTGCAAGGGTTTTACGCCGTTGTTCTCATAGGCTGAGATGCCTATAACCACGGCAAGCGTCTTTGTACTTTCCTGTGCTAAAGTTTGCAAAAAGGAAAGTACAATGAAAAGAGATAATATGTAGCGTTTAAAGTTCAATTTTGGTTTGTAAAAATGACAATAGTAAAAAGTGAATTAAATATAACATTATTAATCCAAGCGTTTTCTTTTGAAAGTGAATATTTGTTCCATTAGGAATAAATAATTGACAGTTTTTGTCCTCTTTTGATTTTCTATCATTTACCTACACAGAATTTTAATTTGTAATCAAATAAATATTTCCAAATTATTCTCTTTTATCACTTCTTCGATTTTTTCAATGCTTTTATATAAGCAGAGAAGGACGGGTAAAAACCTTCAAGTTTAGGGTGCAGCCAGTGCCGCTCATCCACCACTCCCGGAAATTTAAATGCGGGATGCTCTTTAGAAATAAATTTAAGTGTTTCATGATGTGGCAGCTCATGTAGTTCACCTATATGTATTTTGATATCCACTATATTTTTCGCCAGGTTCAGGTAAAAATCTAAGCATTTTTGAGAGACGGGAAATTTCCTAAAATGCGATGGCGGCAGAATCAATACCCTATTCTGATCTTCTGACTTTCGCCAACCGGGATCGAGATTATAAGGAGTGTAGAGTAAGACTGCTTTTGATGGATCTAATAGGATCGAGTCAGTTTCCGGAAGCTCGGTAGGTAAGCTAAGCTCTGTTCTTTGCTCTAAAGGCTCAGGAACTGCCATGCTGGTAAGCTGCTCATAGGGCCTGTCCATAAAAGTATTTTCCTGCGTATGCTTGCTGTATTTATTTAAATTTTCCTGGTTAAAGAAATATTGCTTTCCCGTCATAGTACCGGCTACCCACTGCCAACTCAGATAATTGCTCGCAATATCATGATCCAGCAAATGATAATACAACCATCGGGCGCCTTCCTGCCATGCCGTACCTGCAATATTGCAGGTAAGCGAAGCTGTATACATGCGCCAGTGATTGTGCATATACCCGTTATTGTACAAGCCCTCTATACCCTCATCTATTTTTTCTATTCCCGTTTTTGCCTGTACTATTGCGGCAGGAATTAGATCCCATTCCACTGCGCCAGCACTTTTACGGAGGTCTTTAAAAATCTCATCGCCTTTTGCCTGCCACACTCGTTGGAAATATTCCCGCCAGGTAAGTTCCTGAAAGAATTTCCAACATTGCTTCTCTTCATATTTTTCTAGGACAATAGACTTTATCTGTGGTAAAGAGATCACCCCTCTGCTTATATATGGCGACAGATAACTTACCCCGCCGTCAATAAAATTTCTTGTGTAGGAGTAAGTTGTTGGATCAATGTTTTTTATCCTTTCTATGATGGATGCGAGGTCTGTAGGAAAATGCATAACAGTTTTTTTTTGATTCTTAGGTGATCACTTTTTTACTCGCAGTGCGGCAGCGTTCACTACAATATTTTACCTCTTCCCAGGATTTCTCCCATTTTTTTCGCCAGGTAAATGGGCGGTTACATACCGGACACATTTTCTGGGGCAGATCTCTCTTAGCTACTTCTTTCATTTATTTTTCTTGTCTAATTCTGCCAGAAAGTTTTCGGCAGTCTCCTGCAATGCACTCCTTTTATCTTCGTCCATTTTGTCGTAAGTACCTAGCAGCATTCTCATCCTGTTGTTGTTCTCAAATGTTTCTCTATGCACAGTCATAAATCTCCAGAATAAACCATCCCAGATATCACACCACTCCCCTTTTTTATAGTTACTCATTTTAAGCACGTAGTTGCTACCGCTGATGTATGGCTTTGTAGTCATGAGTCCTCCGTCAGCACATTGGGTCATACCATATACATTGGGCACCATAACCCAGTCGTAGGCATCTATAAAAAGTTCCATAAACCATTTATACACTTCATCAGGATCAAACTCGCAGAGCAGCATAAAGTTGCCAAGCAGCATCAGACGCTCTATATGGTGGCAATAGCCTGTACGCAATACTTCTTTTATTACAGTATCTATGGGCACTATTCCGGTGATGCCTTCCCAGAAAGAGAGCGGAATATTTCGTGTAAATCCAAAGTAATTTTTCGTTCGCTGCATCCTACCTTCCCGTACATATAGCATCCTTATAAATTCCCTCCAGCCGATGATCTGCCGCACAAAACCCTCCACTGAATTTATAGGAACCTTTAACTCCGTTGCTTTTTTCAACGTAGTCTTCAACACATAATCGGGCGTAAGCAGGCCACAATTGATAAGCGGACTGAGTATGGAATGAAATAATTTGTGATCCTGCTTCAATATAGCGTCTTCATAGTCACCAAAACTGTGAAAACGATTTCTCAGAAAGTCATCTAACCAGTCTTTAGCCTCAGAAAAACCGGTAGGGTACAACATGCTTTCTGCTACTCCATAATTGCCAGGGAAATTTTCCTCTACATAATCACGTGCTTCTTTTACGTACTTATCCTGCTGCACAGAGGGAAAGGAAGAGAGTCTTCCATTCTTAGGAAACTTTTTTCTATTGTCATGATCATAGCTCCATTGTCCACCCTGTGGCTCCTTGCCGTCCATTAAAATATTTCTTTTTTTTCGCTGGGCTATGTAGAAGTTGTGATGAAAATAGTTTTTGTTAGAGGAAGCCCATTCATCAAGTTCTTCCTCTGTATTTAAAAAATAGACACTACTTATTTTTATAGTTGTCAAACTATTCTTCTTACAAGCAGAAATTATTCTCCGCTCCAGCCAATCATCTACCAACTCATAGTATAGTACTTTTTCTAGCTCAACTTTAGCCAGCGATGCCAATAAGTTTCTTACATCACAATTAGCAACTCCTTGCTCTATATAATCTACAGAATAGCCTCTATCTTTTAAGTACTGCTCATACTTTTTCATGGTAGCCCTGTGAAAAGCGAGCTTCATTTTATGAAAATTGAACTGGCGAAAAAAGAGATATTCCTCAACGAGATATATGTGTGCATCTTTTGCTTCTTCCGGTAGTGCTTCGAATAGTTGATGAGGGAAAATGAGAAATAATGCTTTCATTATATTACAAAACAGCAAAGAGGTGGAAATGGTTTTAAAACATAATCAAACTTATTTAGGTAAAATGACGATAGACAGTAATCTGCAGCAAGGATAGCAGTTATAAATGCTACAACAATAAATTGTGGTTGCAAACAAATACGATTAACCACTTTTGGGTGCTTCACTTTAAGAATAAAGGAGACAACTGCTGTGGAAAATAGCAATCCAAAATTTATAATCAAAATTTTTGGTGCTATATAGGAATTGCAATAACGATACTTGCAATAGATCATTATTTGTAAATTAATGCAAACTTACCACCCTGGTAATTTTCCACTGCTCATTCTTAAATTGCCATATAATTACAAATCTGCCGGGCTCTGCGTTTGCCGAAGGGTCTTCACTATTATGAAATTTATGGAAACCTATTTCAATAGCTCCGAAATCTTTAATGGGGTAAACCTCCACACTACCTTTTACCAGCTCCCTTGTGACCTTACCACAAATAAACTTTTTAGTGCCATCTACTATTTCTTTTTTCGAAATAGATAAACCACCCTGGTCATGATAGAATTCAATGTTATCAGCATAAAAACTTGCATAAGTTTCAAGATTATCGCTGCAAGTATTGTATGCATAAAAAAATGCACTGTCTAGATTTAGAATAGTGTTGTAAAGCTCCACGTCTGCAGGCTTATTACCTGTAGGATAGGAATTTTTCGCTTCCCTTGAGACAGAGCAACCAAAAACTGAAAGGAAAAAGATAGTATAAAAAAGAAAGTAGCGCATGGTTGTAAGTATTAATGTTTTTGTGTTTTACTATCAGAATCATAACCCCGCCAGCCCGGTTATGAATATTTCTCTTTTGGTCACAAAACCTCAAAGGCACTACGATTCATTAAGAAATAATAACGGCTTGATTTACATTTACCCTAAATAGATATAAATGATACAATGGCATTTACTTAAGCCACCCTTTCTTAGCAGCATAGTAAGAAAACCACAAAAAGAATACCCCCAAAACTATTACTAAGACGGGCATTACATCAGCACCGGGACCGTAAACTTCTTTCGATTTTGTGAAGAAGATATTGTAGAGCATTTGAGGGACAAGCGCTATCAAAGAGATAATAAAAGGAAAATTGGCCCAGCTTTTTTTTATTAATAACCCTATTGCTCCTATGGCGCCGGCAAACACCGCTATTGCCCAGGCAATAATCGTCCATGCGGGGAAGCTGTTATATAGATCTTGTTCTGCCTGTGGGAATGCCCTCAAGGCTTCTTCACTCATGCTTACATGCATTACAAAAGTTCCCACTCCCATTAGATTCCATAATAAGGCAATTATGGCAATCGCCCAGAACCAACCGGGCACTTTTATTTTTGAATCGTTCATAATAGTGATTTAGTAGTTAAATAATGCACTGTAAAGTCAATAGCACATCAACGGTGTCCAACTCGCACTTGATAATTCAGAAACTTGCTTATTTATCTAAACCTGACTTCCTACATTTTAAGTAAATACGCTTTTTATCATCAGTCATCATTTGCAGGGTTTCTATAATTTCTCTTTAAAATCCAACTTATGCTTTCTCAAAAAGTCTTTTGCCACATCATACCCTGCATCTGCATGCCTTATCACACCCATTCCCGGGTCATTTGTAAGTACACGCTCCAGCCTTCTATCTGCATCTTCTGTGCCATCTGCTACGATTACCATACCGGCATGAATGCTATAGCCCATTCCCACGCCGCCGCCATGGTGCAGACTTACCCAACTTGCGCCACCGGCAGTATTCACAAGGGCATTAAGAATCGGCCAGTCAGCCACGGCATCGCTACCATCGAGCATGGCTTCGGTTTCTCTATTGGGGCTAGCCACACTTCCTGTATCCAAGTGATCTCTACCTATTACAATAGGTGCTTTTACTTTGCCGGTCCGCACGAGTTCATTAAATGCCAGTCCGGCTTTTGCTCTGTCGCCCTGACCTATCCAGCATATTCTTGCCGGTAATCCCTGAAAGGATATTTTTTCCTGCGCCATTTTTATCCAGCGTTGCATAGAGGCATTCTCTGGAAACAGTTCCAGCATCTTAGCATCCGTAACGGCAATATCGTCGGGATCACCACTGAGTGCGGCCCAGCGAAATGGTCCTTTACCTTCACAAAACAGCGGACGAATGTAAGCGGGTACAAAGCCAGGAAAAGCAAACATCTCCTGAGCTTCCTCCTCTGTTCCTCCTTCTTTTTTTATTTGCTCTGCCGCACGAGCTCTTATATTGTTACCGTAATCAAAAGTGATAACGCCTTTTTTCTGTAACTCAAGCATAAGGAGCACATGCTTTTTCATAGCCTTATAACTTCTTTCCTCATAAGCAGCGGGGTCTTCTTCTCTCAGCTTATTGGCTTCTTCATTTGTCATCT
>JBBKWE010000227.1:0-5421 GCA_037968795.1 Ferruginibacter sp. | reverse complement strand
GTAAATACATAAGTTGCTGTACTTGCTGCTGCCTGGTTTACTACGAAAGAAACAACTCTTGTTGTATTATTATATACTCCTCCACTTACGTACGTAACATTTGCCGGCAATGTATCTGTTATCAAATAATTAGCAAGTGCACTACAAGTAGTAACCGTATTTGTGTAAACGATATTCTGACCTTCCTGCACCTGCACCACATTCTCCGTAAGTTTTATAGTAGTAGGAAGTGTAAAGTCAGCAAGACCATCAGACGCACTTCCCGCAGAACCTTGATTGGCTAAAGCTCCCAATCCTCTTTTTGCAAATACTTCTGAGATAAGGCACTTATGCACACCACCGTATAAATTTTCATCAGCTTGAAGGATGGCGTTCCTTCCATCTACAAAACCAGGACTGCAAGGTTGTAGTTTCATCGCTTCTGTTACAAGCTTCATTGCTATTACGTTTCCGCCTGTACCATTTGCATTAAACAAATTTGGATTTATCCCTTCTACTTCTATAAGTTTCCAGGTAAGGTCCCATAGCATGGTGCACCATACAAAACCCACACCATGCGGTACTGCTACGCTCGGTAGATTTGCATATGTATAATTATTTACTGCAAAATTTGTAGAGTAGCGAGCCGGGCGTATTCCCTGGCCAGTTACTGGCTGATTGAGTGCATAGGTACCAATACCTCTGGCATTATTGAAACCATCGGTAGGCAGAGCAGTGGCCCAGTTGTGGGTTGCCATAAGGGCATAAAAGTCGCTCCAACCTTCTCCCATTTGTTCCTGATTTGAAAGACAACTTGCATTGGCAGGACCACCTGTTATTCTTTTACTTATACCATGACCAAATTCATGTACTACAATACCATTATCTACATCACCATCTCTATCAGGCGTGGGTGCTGTCCACAAATACATTTGCATCCGCCCACTTCCTCCATCTGCCGGGGTAGAGAAATTTGCATTATTATTTCCCCCACCATCTTGTGCTTCTGCTCTCACATAATCATTTTGGGCACCACCTCTTCCCTGGTTATTTTGTTGAAAATTTCCCCCTACCTCATCAAAACCATATTGATACATTAAATCATGTATTATATTATTCCAGTAAAATAAATTGGTGATATTAAACCTTTGGTTTGGCGTTGCAGTAGTGTTCACAGTAGGCTCCTGTGTAAAGTCGGGTATAAATTCAAAAGTAAGCGGATCAGGACTCGTTAGACTTGTTGCAGATTTTGCTATTGAAGGTGTATTGTTATTAGCTCTATCTTCATAAGCCCATACATTATTTCCTCTTGTATAGTCATAGTCAGTGCCATCACTATTCCATTTTAAAGTTGTGGCATTACCCGGAGCAAGCGTCCAGGGATTAGCTTTTACAACCGGTGTGCCGCCAGTATGCTGAGGGCTCTCTGCAGGGTAAGGTACAACCAGGTAAGTAGCATTATTTACAATACTGGGACTTCCTGTGTAAAATGAAACAGGCTCTGCCTCTTCGTGTAAACTTCCTTCTCCTGAGATATGACTTTTATGCGCTCCACTTGCTACATGATCTGGGCTTCCCCAGTCACAATACACTGTAAGGTTAGTTTCTCCTACTATTGCACCGCTATGTGCATCTACTCTTATAAGCCACATATCAGAACCCACAGCAGGGGTAAAAAATACCTGCCAGGTAAGTGCAATTTTCTTTTCAGATTCTAGCGGCGTCCAAAGCAATTGTGCGGTTACATCATCCAAATTGCCAGCAAGTTGTCCAAAATGAAAGATGCCGCTTTCCTCATATTTAACAATTATGCTTCCTGGAGCAGCAATACTTTTACTTGTAAAAGCATTTTTGATGGCTTGCTCTTTTGATATAGAAGGAAAAGCTGAAATTGTTCCCGCTCTCTGATCTGCCTGTGCCTGTGAAAGAAAACTACCAGCAGTGTATACCACTTTATCATTCTTAAGTGTGGCTACTAGTATTTGATTAAATACCGGTACTTGCTTATAGGTTTGCTGTAGATAAAGGATTTTACTGCCAGACTCCTTACTTACTATGGCATTGCTCACTTTAAAATCGTGAGAAGCATCTACGGTTAAGTTTAGAGTTTCTACATTTTGCAAAGCTAGAGCTCTGGCAGCAGTTGGGTCTATAGTTTGGGCATTGGCAGCTACAACAAAAAATAAAGCCACAATGGCAATTAGTACATTTTTAATCATTGGAAACTTGGTTTACTGAGTGTAAGTATATTTTTAAGATACGTGTCGCAATATAAATAACTAATCAATAACAACCGGAACAAATTATTTTTTTATTAAATATTTTCATATTGCTTAGGTAATTCCACCATTTATTTTCCAATTTTATCTCATTTGAAACGGATTCAGAACCAAAATACTCTGGAATTCTAAAAAAATTCTTGCTCTAAAAATTGTAAAAAAAAGTTTGCTACAAGTCCTTTCATAACTTACCTTTGCGCCCTCTAAAAACAGTGTTTTGTAATCTTATTTACACTTAGATAAATACGCAAATCACGCAAATAGACATTTTATGGTAGATATAAAACCAGATGAGATTTCCGCCATTCTCAGGCAGCAATTGAGCAACTTTAATGCAGGAGCTAATCTACAAGAAGTAGGAACAGTGCTGCAAGTGGGTGATGGTATTGCCCGTATTTATGGCCTTAGTAACGTGCGTAGTGGAGAACTCGTAGAGTTTGAAAATGGCGTAAAAGCAATTGCCTTGAACCTTGAGGAAGATAACGTAGGTGTGGTATTGATGGGAGATAGCGCCGAAATAAAGGAAGGAGACAAAGTAAAACGTACAGAGCAAATCGCCTCCATTAAAGTAGGAGAAGGAATGTGTGGCCGTGTTATAAATACCTTGGGCGAACCTATTGACGGTAAAGGACCTCTGCAAGGTGAATTATATGAAATGCCACTGGAGCGAAAGGCGCCAGGTGTAATATTTAGAGAGCCGGTAACAGAACCATTGCAAACAGGGATAAAAGCGATAGATGCAATGATCCCGGTTGGTCGCGGACAAAGAGAGTTGATCATTGGCGATCGTCAAACTGGTAAAACAGCCATTGCGATTGATACCATCATCAACCAAAAAGAATTTTACGCAGCAGGAAAACCTGTTTACTGTATATATGTAGCTATTGGCCAAAAAGCCAGTACTATAGCGGGTATCATGAAAACGCTGGAAGAAAATGACGCCATGGCTTATACTACGATCGTAGCGGCCAGTGCGGCAGATCCAGCTCCATTACAGTTCTATGCACCATTTGCGGGAGCAGCAATAGGAGAGTTTTTTAGAGATACGGGTCGTCCGGCACTTATCATTTTTGATGATCTGAGCAAGCAAGCTGTAGCTTACCGCGAGGTTTCATTGCTTCTTCGCCGTCCGCCAGGACGTGAAGCTTATCCTGGTGACGTATTCTATCTGCACAGTCGCTTACTAGAGCGTGCTGCTAAGGTGGTGGGCAAAGATGAAATAGCACAGCAAATGAATGATTTGCCACAATCAATAAAGCATCTTGTAAAAGGTGGTGGTTCTCTTACTGCTTTACCTATCATTGAAACACAGGCTGGTGACGTATCTGCCTATATTCCTACAAATGTAATTTCTATTACAGACGGACAGATCTTCCTGGAGGGTAACCTCTTTAATGCTGGTATTCGCCCTGCGATTAACGTGGGTATCTCTGTAAGCCGTGTGGGTGGTAATGCACAGATAAAGTCCATGAAAAAAGTAGCGGGTACGCTTAAGCTAGATCAGGCACTTTACCGCGAGCTAGAGGCTTTCTCTAAGTTTGGTGGTGACCTTGATGCTGCTACTAAGAACGTAATAGATAAAGGAGCCCGCAACGTAGAGATCCTAAAGCAGGCACAGTATTCTCCTTTCAAAGTAGAGAAGCAGGTTGCTATTATATATCTTGGAACGCAAGGATTGCTTAAAGAAGTGGCTGTAAAAAAGGTAAAAGATTTTGAAGAGCACTTCCTTATGGAAATGGATAATAAACTACCGGAAGTACTTGCAGAATTTAAGAAAGGTGCGCTACCAGAAGATGGTATTAAGAAAATGGTAGAATTGGCTCAAGGGTTAATTCCTCAGTACAAATAAATTATACACTTTATAATATTCTTAATCCCGGCTTTTTAGTCGGGATTTTTTTGTACCGTGAAACAAAGACTGCAATTATACCTATAAGGTTTTTAGAAGACTCAGCTTCGTGGCTATATAACTTCAGTCGGGGTTTTGTATTCCAAGTAACTGATAAAATTCTTTCTGACCCAGTTCTTCCACTTCGCCGGGTGCCAGGTTACCTAGCAAAATACCAGAGATAGAAAGCCTTACTAATCGCAGGCAGCGATGTCGTACCGCCATAACCATCTTGCGCACTTGCCGGTGTTTTCCTTCTGTAAGCCTGATCTTAAGCCAGGTGTGTGGGTACTGCTGCCGGTGATCATTTGCAAACGGATAAATTGCCAACGGATCCACGACCACTTCTACCGCCTTTGGGACGGCGATATAGGTTTCGCCATTTTTTATTTTTATGGGAATGCCTTCTCGCAGCCTTTCCAAAGTTTGAAGGTGTACAACATTTTGCACCATAACCAAATATTCTCTTTCGTGTGGTTGCTTATCTAAAAATATTAATCTTGTTACCCGCTTATCTGTTGTGAGCAAGAGCAACCCTTCAGACTGATCATCGAGCCGGCCTATAGCATGTGTCTCCTCAGGAAAACCAAATTTTAAATCCCCAAGTAGCCGCTTGTCATGGCTGCTTATAAACTGCGAAACCATATTGCTTGGCTTATTCAACAAAAAATATCTAAGCATACATTGAGGGATAAAACGCTACGGTCAAATTATAAATAATATTCTTAACAGGCCTCTACTTTTTATAAAAACTATTTACTGCTGCAAAAAAAAGGTAAAAATAAAATTACTGCTTATTTATTAGCGGATACCTAATTCATCGAGGCCACATAATACTGAAGAAACGTTTGAGATATTTGAAAAATAAAAATGGAATGGCTAACTCTTATAACTTCAGCTAATTAGTTTCCGAGGCTAAACTTATATCTACCCACCACAAAAGTCCACCAGATTAAAATAAATTGTAGCGGAAAGAATCTTACCCAAGCCAGCCAAGGCTCAATACAGAAATCTGGAGAAGGGCAACCATTTGTAGTAATCATATATATATGTACAGGAATAAATAAAAGCAGTAAAAGTATTATTCCATAAGAAGCATATTGTCGGGTCATCACCGGGAGTACCAGAATTCCCAATAAAATTTCTAAAATGCCGGTAAGAACTATCATAAATTCGTGGAAGGGAATATAAGGAGGCATTATAGACAGGTAGGGCGCCGGGTTTCTGAAATGATTGATACCTGCTGCTATGTATAGAAGCGATAGAATTACCAGG
>JBBKWE010000226.1:0-5036 GCA_037968795.1 Ferruginibacter sp. | reverse complement strand
TGCTAGCACATTCAAAGACATATTTAGAGCTTATGACCACTACTGTAGGTTTGGGCGCAGAGTCGCTAGTGGCAGAGATTGCAAGCAATGATGGATACCTGTTACAATATTTTCAAGAGAAAAAAGTTCCTGTTCTGGGCATAGAGCCTACGGCCAATACCGCCGATGTAGCGCAAAAGAAAGGAATAGAAACGGTGGTAGAATTTTTTGGCGTAGAACTAGCCCAGAAGCTTGTAAAAGAAGGTAGACAAGCAGATCTGCTACTTGGTAATAATGTCTTGGCGCACGTGCCAGATATAAATGATTTTGTAGAAGGCATGAAGCTATTTTTGAAACCAACGGGAGTCATTACTATGGAGTTTCCTCATGTACTACAGCTTATTAACCACAATCAGTTTGATACGATTTATCATGAGCATTTTTCTTATTTATCACTTTATACGGTAGAAAAAATATTCGCAGCGCACGACCTTACTATTTTTGATGTGGAAGAAGTAACTACCCATGGTGGCAGTTTGCGTATTTATGCAAAGCATACACAAGACGATACTAAAAATACAACGGTCAGACTCACTGAGCTTCAGAAAAAGGAGAAAGAAAGCGGAATTGACAATATAGAATTATACAAGAACTTTCAAGAGAAAGCTATAACGGTAAAAAATGACTTGCTTACATTTCTCATACAAGCTTATAAAGACGGAAAGTCTGTTGCTGCCTATGGCGCTGCCGCAAAAGGGAATACGCTCCTCAATTATAGTGGTATAAAAAATGACCTCATAAAATTTGTGGTAGATGCAAATCCGCACAAACAAGGTACATTCTTGCCTGGTTGTCATATTCCCGTGGTAGCAGAGGAGAAATTAAAAGAAGAGCGACCAGATTATATAATTATCCTCCCATGGAATTTACGAACGGAGATAAGCGCACAATTGTCTTACGTAAAAGAGTGGGGTGCACAGTTTGTTACTCCAATTCCTTCACTAGAAATATTTTAAACCGATTTGTCAAAAGTACTAGTAACAGGCGCTACCGGCTTCATAGGAAACTATGTTGTACCTATCCTTCTGCTAAGAGGGCATGAGGTAATTACGACTTCTTCGGGCTTACTTGCGAATGGCGACTTTTCATGGTATGGACAGGTTACTCATCTTCCGTTAGATTTTAATAATCTGGATAAGGATCGTAATTATTTTGAATATTTCTTAGAACCAGATTGTATAATTCATCTTGCCTGGCAAGGACTACCAAACTATCAGTCAGATTTTCACATCAATGAGAATTTGCCTTCCCATAAAATATTTCTGCAAAGCCTTTTTACAAATGGACTTACAGATATCACGATTACAGGTACTTGCTATGAGTACGGACTGCAGGAAGGGGAACTATTAGAAGACGCGACTTGCAAGCCTGTAACACAGTATGGCGAGGCAAAAAATCAGTTGCTAGAATGGCTGATTCCTTATTCTCAGGAGAAGAAGGTCATTTTTAAATGGTTGCGATTATTTTATCTCTATGGCGAGGGGCAAGGAGAAAAAGCTTTGTATACGCAAATGGTAAAAGCTGTGGAGGCGAAGTCAGAAGTTTTTAACATGAGCCTAGGTAAGCAGGAAAGAGATTTCTTACCCGTACAAATGCTGGCAGATTTCATCGTGACCGCGTCTTTGCAGAAAGAAGTGACAGGAGTTATTAATTGCTGTAGCGGCATGCCGGTAACAGTAGAAAAATTTGTAGAAGATTTTTTTGAAAGTGCTGCACATCGCCCACAATTAAATAAAGGCTACTTTCCATATCCTACGCATGAGCCAATGTGCTTTTGGGGAAATGATGAAAAACTGAAAAAGATACTATCATTGCAGAAATAAAAACTGGTTTTGTTACTGCTCAAAATATCATAAATAGGAAAAAACAATACATGGATAAGATAAAAGAGTTCGAAAAAGAATGCGAAGACAGGATGAAGAAAAATGGTTCTAATGAAGAACTGAATACCGCAGCTAACGCCTTTAATACCGCAAGTAACAAGGCTCAGTATTCCTATAACTTCAAATGGATGGGTAGGCCAGTTATTCAGTATCCGCAGGATATTATGGCCATGCAGGAAATCATTTGGGAGGTGCAGCCAGATCTTATCATAGAAACTGGTATTGCGCATGGCGGCTCTCTTATTTTGTATGCTTCTTTACTTGAACTTATAGGGAAAGGAGAAGTGCTTGGAATTGATATTGATATAAGAGCCCACAATAAAGCTGCCATAGAAGAGCACCCTATGTACAAGCGTATCAATATGATAGAAGGCTCATCGGTGGCAAATGATATCATAGAAAAAGTAAAACAAGCAGCGGCTGGCAAAGAAAAAATACTTGTAGTCCTTGATAGTAATCACACACACGAGCATGTTCTTGCAGAGTTAGAAGCTTATGCACCGCTCGTAAGCGTAGGGTCGTATATCGTTGTTTTTGATACTATTGTAGAAAACTTACCAGCAGATTATATGCCGGGGTTGAAAAGACCTTGGGGGCTTGGTGACAATCCTATGAGTGCTGCAAAGTCTTTTCTTGCCAGCAATGATAGCTTTGTGGTAGACGAGCAAATAGACAATAAAATAATGATAAGTGTAGCACCAGAGGGATACTTAAAGAGAATAAAATGAGCAGTCAGCCACTAGTTAGTTTTTGTATGAGCACCTTTCGGCGTCCGGTTATTCTGGATGTTCAGCTGAGAAAAATACTGGAGCAGACTTATGGCAACCTGGAGATTGTTGTTTCTGATAATGATGAGGAGGCATCTGCTAGAGCTGTGGTGGAGCAGATAGGAGATCCGCGAATTAAATACTTTCATAACCCAGAGAACCTGGGTATGGTGAAGAGTTTCAATAAAAGCATAGATAGGAGTGCAGGAGAGTATATTGTAATGGTTACAGATGATGATCCGGTAAGTGAAAACTTTCTTGCAGAACTTGTTCCGTTGATTATTGCTAATCCTGGATTGTCTGTTTACGGTGGATTCCTTTTTGAGGGGTTGAAAAATGAGGAAAGTTTAGTTATAAAAAAAGAAAATTTTCTGCTTAAAATACTTGACCCAAAAATCACTAAGAATCTTCTATGGTCTAGTTGTATCATAGATAAGGAATCGCTTCTTACAATAGGGAAGCTGCCAGACTACGGCTCCCCGCACTTATTTGATCATGCGATGATAGCAATGGCGGGTAGTATAAAAGGTGGCTTAGTAGTTAATAAAATGTATAGCATTTATGCCCAACACGCAGAAAATTATTCAAAGTCTAATTTTAACTCTTACCTCGTAGCGTGCGAGGGTTTTTACAATTTAATAAACCCTTTTTGCAAAAACTTGAAGTATGATGTTGCGGCGCAGAAAATTGTTGTAGTGCATATTCAACATTGGTTTATCGCAAATATTTTTCGGCTGAAAAGATACTTTTTGGCTCCTGAAAACAGAAGCCCGGAAAAAGTAAAAGAATTAAGCGATTTAGCAAGTAAGCTTTTGCAAACTCCGCCCTTAAAAGAAATTAAACTTAAGTATAAATTTAAAAGCCTCATTCTATCTTTTAAAAAAGTGTTGGGGTTTAAACTTACCTGATTGGCAAAATTTTCTATCATATTGCCCGTGCATAATGGGGGAGCATATTTAAAGGATTGCGTTCAAAGCATCCTCGCACAGACCTATAAAGACTTTTACCTCCTGATACTTGAAAATAAAAGCACTGATGGCAGCGCAGACTGGCTTGCGACTATTACTGACTTGAGAGTACAAGTTTTTCCGGCTGAAAAGTTCTTATCCATAGAGGACAACTGGGCCAGAATAACAAGTCTTAAGAAAGAGGAGTTTGCCACACTAATAGGGCACGACGATATTTTATTGCCAAATTTCCTGGAAGAGATGGCAATGCTAATTTCCAAATTTCCTGATGCATCTTTATATCAGTCGCACTTTTCGCTTATAGACGCTAATGGAGATATAATACGTAAATGCCTGCCTATGAATGAAATCCTAAGCGGTCCGGAATTCTTAGAAGGTATACTCACAAAGAAGCTAGATGTTTTTGGTACAGGATTTATTTTCCGATCTGCAGACTATGATGCTTTTGGTGGCATTCCTCCATTCCCTAGTTTATTATTTGCAGACTTTGCTTTATGGATACACCTGGCTTCACTCTCGTCAGTGGCTGTAAGCAAGGAGAATTTATTTAAGTTTCGACTGCATTACAGTGAATCTAAAGCGGCATCCAATAGTAAGATGCAAAAAGCTTTTTTAGAACTGCTTTCTTTTCTAAAGAAACTGAAGGGTAAGAGCCCGGCCTACAGTACAGCTATCCTCACAAAAGCAGAGGCATTTATTAAATTTTACTGCATTTCTATAAGTCATAGAATTTTACGTACAAAAGAAATTACTCCAAACTCTATTAAAGAATGGGTAAAGAATTGTGATCGAAATGGCAGGGAATTAGGGTTTACAGGTAGAAGTTTGTTAGAGAATGATTACCAGTTAAGACTAGCCGTGACCATAGAAAAATTTCCGTTTTTGCGCCATCTGTTTCTTTTGTTCAAAAAAATATACAAAAAACCGGTAAGGTCTTAGTAATTTGAAGTCTGATAAAACTTCATTATAACTTGTAAATCACATCTGTCGTGCTGCATTGAGAATTAAAAAAGAATGAAAATTGCTATAAATCTTTGGATACTTCGAAATAAAAACCTCGATGGAATTGGTATTTATACAGTGAATGTGGTAACCAGGATAATAAAAAATAATCCTGAGACAGAATTCATCCTTATTTGCGATAAAAATTTTACAGAACCTTTTTTCAATTTTCCGAATGCAGAGATCCACAAAGTATTTCCGCCTTTCAGACATCCGGTACTCTACATGTATTACTTAGAATTTGTACTGCCTGCTTTATTAAAAAAACTTAAAGCTGATGTTTTCTTTTCTCCTGATGGCTTTCTAAGTTTAAGAAGTAATTGCAAACAAATACCGGTGATTCACGACATAAATTTTGTTCACTTTCCTCAGTTTAT
>JBBKWE010000225.1:0-2708 GCA_037968795.1 Ferruginibacter sp. | reverse complement strand
ATATTGCCGAAACTAATGTGGCTTACCTTACTCAGAAACGGGGAGGGCCTTTGCTTATGCTCTTGCTCAAATTTGCCATGATGGGGGCAGTCTATCTTGGCTGCGTACGTACTGCTACCATAGCCTGGGACCTGGGCGATATGGGCGTAGGCGTAATGGCCTGGCTCAACGTGATTGCTATTATCATTTTACAAAAACCTGCGCTTAAGGCATTGAAAGATTATGAAAAACAAAAGAAAGCAGGTAAGGATCCTATATTTGATCCTGTAGAGCTGGGAATAAAGGACGCTGATTTTTGGGAGCATGAGTATGCGAAAGAAAAATTGGAAGAAGAAAAAAATTAATCATAAAATACAATAGCTGGCTTCGCAAATTCAATGCGGAGCCAGCTATTGTATTTGTTTCCGAATGATGCAGAAAATTAGTCCTGGCAAAGGCAAGACTAGTTGGCACACGAAACTGATTTTCGCAACTTCACAAGCCATCTTTATCGCAGAAATAATTCAGGCTACTTACGTCTGAAAATATCTGCTCTCCATCGTACTTTTACCATACACTCTACCAAATGAATAATCGTACTAGCTCCCTGCTTAAACTCGCCGCCACAACATCTGCTATCTTTTTTCTAATACACTTGTTCGTTGGTGGAAGTGGTGAAGATTTTCATGTGCACGATAGCTATATCATTATGGATGGAGTTACGAAATTACTTTTGTCTATAGTGGTGTCGGCATTTGCCGGAAGCTTGCTGGCTGCGGCCTTCCGTAAATTTAAAAATCGGTTGTATAACAAAATTCTACTGTTCTCGCTTGTGCTTTTACTTTCTGCAGGCATGTATTTTTTCAGCATGTTCTACACGAATAGTTAGGAATAAGGAAATACAAAAAAGGAAGCTGTTTATTGCTAATATATTTTTAACTTATTTCCCAATCCGAAACCTCAACATAATACTTAACTTCACTGCAAAAATAATTTTTATGAAAAAGTTTCTTTATTCCCGGGCTATGTGGGTAAGCCTTGTAGCAATATCATTTTTTACTGCAATGGCATTTACTTACGGTGACCCTTTGCCCATAGGCAGCAAAATGCCGCAGGCAGATCTCAAAATGCAAACGACGAAAGGAAGCAAAACGAGTATAAAAGAGGAAATGAAAAGCAACGGCGTATTGGTTATGTTTAGTTGCAATACCTGTCCTTATGTAATTAAGAATCAGGAACGAACGCTAGCTATAAGTGCATACGCAGAAAAGAATAATATTGGCGTTATAATCCTAAATAGCAACGAAGCATATCGTGGCAATGAAGACAGTTTTGAAGCCATGAAATCCTACGCAAAAGAACAGGGCTACAAGTGGAATTACGCTGTGGATAAAGACAATGTGATTGCAGATGCATTTGGAGCTACCCGCACGCCGGAGTGTTACTTGTTTGACAAGAATCTAGTATTAAAATACCATGGCGCAATAGATGATAGCCCATCTGACGTAAGCGCTATCAAACGCATTCACCTGCAGGAAGCAATTAATGAAATGACAGAGGGAAAAACAATAACGGTAACAGAAAGCCGCAGTGTAGGTTGTTCTATTAAGAGAAAAGGATAAAAGCTATAAAATACTAAACAATAGATGCAGCCTGCCAGAATATGGCAGGCTGTATTATTTTGCGTCAGAATTTTTTATTGCCATCTGCAATATGGATTCCAATTCTTCAGGAGAGATTTGATCCTCTAGAAATTTTCGGTAGCCAATGCTGTTATTTACAATAATAGTGGCAGGGATAGCACCACTCCACTTCTCATCTATCATTGGGCAGAAATAATCTGCATCAGTCTCTTGGAGCCACACGATATTAGTATGATAATTATTCTCTTTGGCAAAGTCGGCAATCTTTTTTGGATAGTAAGAAGGAAGATCAAGACTTACTAATATTAATTTTACTTTCTGAGATTTGTACTTTTCTGCGAGAAGAATAAAATCCGGAATCTCCTCTATACAGGGTTTACAAAAAGTAGCCCAAAAATTGACCACATATACCGTATCATTTTTTTCAGAGTACGAACGCACAACATCTTCTATTTTCCATTTCGCTATTTCCTGGGCTTGAGCACCCATGATGAAACCTAGCAAAATAAATAGAAAAAGTATTTTTTTAACCATGATTGAAATTAGACAGAAATATTTAAGTACCGGAAAGAAATAGTTAAAATAGGATTAAAGTATCAGAAACAACTGCTTCAGCATTCCGGGTCAGTTTGCCCTGGATAAACTTCCAAATGTAAATATAAAAGCAATAGGCATAGTCTCCTCTATCTCTAATAACTACTGGCATCTGTGAGCAATTTTAAATCTACTTCACGCAATTGTAATTGTGCTGCTTCTATAAATGCATCTGCCTGCGACAGTTTGCTTACACTTGCTATAGGTGCTGCAATGCTCTTGTGGTTTATGAGCCAGGACAAAGCTACTGCAGTTGGGTTGCTGTTATGTGTTTCAGCCACAGCATCAAGCGCTGCTAAAATTCTAAATCCTCTTTCGTCAAGAAATTTTTCAACTCTATCGCTTCGCTGGCTTTTATGAAGGTCGTTTTTGCTTCTGTACTTACCAGTAAGAAAACCATTTGCAAGAGCAAAGAAAGGCAAAATTGCCACTTCATTTTCTGTGCAGATGGCCTCGTAACTTCCTTCCATTTCTTCGCGATTGTATAAGTTA
>JBBKWE010000224.1:0-4303 GCA_037968795.1 Ferruginibacter sp. | reverse complement strand
TAGTAAACAAATCATCAAAGCGAACTAGAGTACTAAAACCCTATATCTAAATAAAATACCAGAAGCTATCTCCAGAAATGGAGATGGCTTCTTTTTGTTTTTAGCAATGTCCCTCTACTAATCAAAAGTGCAGGTAAAGAATGACACTACTCTATTTATTTGCAAACGTATAATGGAAAACGTAGGTTATGGTTGAACATTCACGTACTCTACCTTCACACAAAGTCATTAGGAGAGACGTTGATAGGAAAAAAATTGTAATTATTGGGGTGTTTATACGTCCTCCATTTGGTCAGCCAGCTTATCAGCTGTTTCTGTGTTCATGCTTCGCAGTTGGGCTATAATGGCTTGCTTTGTTTCAGCATCGTATTGCTGCTCTTCTACTTCTCTCTTGTTTTGTAAAGGTTGTGAAAATAGAGTCGTAATCCACTCGTTTGCCACAACATCTATTACTAAATGCACTCTGTTTACCGGGCTATTGTTTATAATGCTATGAGGCAGATTAAAATTCATATACCAGCATTCTCCTTCTTGCATATTTATCCGCTCCTTGTCCAGGTAGAACTCTACTAAGGGATGAGTGATGATGGGAATATGTATTCTTGCTTCTCCTTTTTCAAATTGAAGATCTGCGTCTTTGTGCTCTTTTATAGTAGCGCCTGCATTCAGTTTAAGTAACCTTACTGCTAGTAAGGGACATTTAAACTGCAAAAGTATTTCTCTAAAAAGGGGGGAGGAATGAAGAAGGGAAGTATCCTTATATTCTGGATTCTCAGCAGGATTAATAAATACGTTATCTAAACTACCATCTGCACTGCGTAGAGGAATGGCTGTCCATTCGCCTTCATAATGCATGGTTTGGTAATGTAGCAACCACTGCTCCTCTGCTATTTTTTTTAACTCATCTTGCATAAGAGTAGTATCAAACAAAAATGGGAGTTGCAGGTATTTTATCATGTAGAAATATGAGGCTTAGTGCTTAGAATGAAACACTGCATTTTTCGCCTTTACTATTTAGTTGTAAGGTCATTTTTCCGGCATCTGCTTCTTCATCGCTATGGTGTTGTATAATCACCTCTTCGCTATTTTTATTGCTGGCGATAAATGTTTGCGATGCCATCTTCGTATTGTATTTGCTTATTATAAGATCTATATGCTCAGACTTTGCGGCAAGCTCTTTGTCGTCTCTTTTATTTTTGTTGTAAAAACCAAGATGAGAAATTACTACCACCACATTACAGCCATGCCTTTTCTTTAAGTCACTGGCTATCTTATTTACCATGTTTAGTTTATTGGCTTCATGGGCAAGAATAGTAATAACGCCGGTTTTTATACCATTCTTATTTACTATTTTATAATTTTTATTCAACGCATTTTCATCTGGCACAGCACTGGCGTCATAGGTAATAGACCTGAAGGATGATACAGGCTTAGTGCCAGTATGAATCATCATAATTTGCTTGGGACCTACAGTCAAACCAGAAAGTTGCTTCGCTATTCTATTACTATTATTCGCCGTATGCAAAAATGTAATTTGATTTGAATTTCCAATATTCAATGACATAGTAGATGTCATACCAGCTATTGCCTCAAAAGGATTTTTAAATAGTAGTATTGTAGCAGCTACGCTTCCTTGCATTAAAAACTTTCTACGATTGTTCATGTCTGTATTTTGGTTTTAAATGAAATGATGACTGTTTCAATTTACAATAATTTTTACAAGTTGTAAAAAAAAATTAGTTTTATTGCAATTGCCTAGTACCTAATAGGTGCGGGGACTTAATAAGTTATATATTCAAATCTTTTATTGTAACACAGTAAAATAGATTGTAAGTTTTATTGAGAAAGTAAATTTTTTAAAAAATAATTTTATGAATATTGGTATACTACTTCCCAGGTCTGATGCACACGCTAACATAGGAATTGACTTTCTTGCAGGGCTAAAAACTCTTTTCGCAGCAGAAAGATTGCAAGACGAAATCCAAATATTTACAGAGAGTGTAGGTTTTGGCGGCGTAGAAAAAGCAGTATATGAAAATGCAGAAAAGCTTTTAGTGATAGAAGACGTAGATATATTAATTGCCTTTATAGACCTTAATGTGATAAAGGTATTGGAACCTCTCCTGGCAGCTACTAATAAATTAATGATAGTGGTTAATCCTGGAGCAAACTTTCCACAGAACTGGATACCGCAGCCTGGTATCATTTACCTCACGCTACAGCAGGCCTTCAATTGCTGGCTCACGGGTAAGTATGCCGCTACACAATCTGAGGGTAAAAATGCGCTGATGGCCACCAGCTTTTATGATTGTGGTTACCGTCATAGTGAAGCTATGGTAAGTAATTTTGTACGTAATGAAGGAGTCATAACATTTAATTATATCCATGATCAAAAAGCTAGTGAAGACTTCAATATTGATAGATTAAAAATTTTTCTGGAGGAGGATAGTGATACTGATAAGCTACTTTGCATTTTTGATTCGAAGCCAGCCGGTTTGTTGTACAAAAGTATTAATGAGCATAAAGAGGCTTCGCAGCTTTCATTATTTGCCTCTCCTATGATGCTGGAAAAAACTGCCATAGATTTTCCGCAAACAAGTTTTAAATTTTCTATAGATGGCTACTTGCCCTGGCATGCAGATATTCAAAATGATGCAAATGCCTCCTTTATTAAATCGTATGAGAATGCAAAGAAGAAAATGCCTGGTATTTTTTCTCTGCTAGGCTGGGAAGCAGGTATAATTCTACAAAGATTGTTGGCTGAAAGTGTTCATACTGGATACGATGCTTCGGAGCAGGTATCGGTACTAAAAGCTGCCAGTATAGAAAGCCCCAGAGGAGAAATGAAGCTAGATGATGAAACCCACTTTATCCTCACTCCTACCTATCTTGCTAGCTTACCTGCCGGCAGTGAAACCTTGTTAATTAATCAGCAAGATGACTGGTACGAAGAGTGGGCATTTTTCTCTACCAGACCGCCAGAAAAAATAATTTCTGGTTGGACAAACACTTACCTCTGTTACTAGCTTATGGAATCTCCTACTTATATATTATTATGTGGCAATAGGCTGGCAATACCGGTTATGCGTTCGCTTTTATTTCAAAACAAGCTTGCAGCCATTATTATTCCTGAAAAATGTAAGGCGTTTATAGAACAAGTAGATATCTTACTTAAGGGAGCGGGGATTCCTATTATTAGCGTAAACGAAAAATCTACTAGTAAAGTATTGGCCGCCACCATAAAAAAACATAAAGTTACTGTGGGTCTTATTGTAACTTATTCCTACAAACTGCCTCCCGAGGTCTATAATTTGCCCTCTTTGGGTTTCTTCAATATTCATCCCGGTCCCTTACCCGAGTATCGCGGGCCAGACCCTATCTTTCAACAGATAGTGAGAAGAGAGAAGAAAATAGGGTTATCCATTCATAAACTAGATAGCGGTTTTGATAGTGGCGATGTAGTGCTCACAGATTTTACATCCCTGGCCGCAGAGGACACTTATGGAATAGCAATGACCAAGTTGTCTGAGCTGGCGGCTGATATGCTTGCGGTTTTAATGCGGATTTTTGAGTTTTCCAGCCTTATACCGGCAAGAAAACAAGTTAGTACCAAAGTAGCTTTCTATCAAAAACAAAGTGCAGAAGATGTCGTGATCTACTGGCAGGAAATGACAGCTGACGAAATTGTGGCATTAATAAATGCCTGCAACCCATGGAATAACGGAGCAGCAACCAGTATAAATAATATACAGCTAAAACTGCTGATAGCCGAGAAAGAGAGCACAATAGATCATAGCAACGAAAAGCCGGGCGCAATAATAGAGATTGATAGTGATGAGATAACCATCGCTACGCTTAATAATGAAGCGCTGGTTGTAAAAACAATTTACATGGATGAAGGCTTTCTGGCAGCGGGAAGACTAAGTGCCATAGGGGTTATCGTAGGAGATGCTTTCAACTAGTGACAAAACTTTTTTGCATCTTAATAAATTTTTTTAACAATTCTCTTGCAATATTAAAAAAAAGATGTATATTTAAATCCAACCGCAACAATTATAGTTGCCTTTTGTGTTTTCAGTATAACACGGAGTATCATAGCTCGACAGAAGGTTTTATCCACCCTACTATTTTTTAACCGGTGCCTCTTTGGTGCCTACAAATTAATACTATGTCTGAACCATTTTTAGGAGAAATTCAATTGTTTGCAGGAAATTTTGCACCAAGGAACTGGGCAAAATGCGACGGGCAATTAATTGCCATAAACACCAACCAATCTTTGTATTCTCTTTTAGGCACTATGTAC
>JBBKWE010000223.1:0-2973 GCA_037968795.1 Ferruginibacter sp. | reverse complement strand
CGAGCCAGGTTGTGATCTGCTGGTACCAGGTTTCTGGCAACCTGCAGCATTGATATATATTTTTTATAATTCCTGTCGCCAGCATAATAATATTGTCGTTTCTCCAGCTCATCTACATCTCCTTTCAGATAAGCATTAATCATTTCCTGCCCATTATTGTGTACCAGCTGTATGAATTTTTCTATAAAGCGGGGACGAAGCGATTTATTTTGTTCCAAATCTGCACTTAATATTATCAAGGTATCAAGGTCAAAATACTCATAGTCAGAAAAAGTACTTCCAGCTCCGTTGAGGCTATCTCTTAGCTGGTATTGTTGTTTTTGGTAACTTATGCAATCTGCTATTAGTCTGCCAGGCAATGCATCTGCAGGCAATGATAAGTATGATTCAAAATCTAGAAAGCTTTCTAATGCTACTTTTGCCGCAGCACCAAAGAAATAATCTATGGGTTGACGGGGTAGGGGTTTAAGAGCAATGAGTCCTGCTGGCAGACCTTCATTAGCGGAACTGCTTTTAGTTAAGGATGCCTTTACGGTGGCAATTGTTTGAGCATCTGCAGAAGCCATTACATAATTGGGGTCACCGTCAGTAACAGGGTTTTGTTTTATATTCTCTTCAGCGATGTATTTATCCTCAGCAAAACAAGAATCGAGGTAGCGGGATAGTTTGCCTAAGGATATGCTGCTATCATTTTGAACTGCCGCCAAACCCTGCAAACCCAAAACCAGGTAATAGGAAAATACCCCACGGCCTCCGCCCCAGTTAGGTCCTTCTGAGGCCAGCTGATCTTCTTTGCAAGAAGCGATGCGTACCTGATTGTAGAGCACCTGGCTAAGCGCACTTGCAGATAGTTGCTTGCCTTTATAGAAATCGCCCGCCAGCTTACCAGAGTGACACGCATCGGAAATGATGATGACTTTCGCTTTCTTCCTGGTAGTTATTTCTATGGATTCATCATTAATATCCTCTACTCTTATGGCGTTATTTGCATAGTTGTTTTGCGGGGAGTTATATGCCAGCCAATAGCCTTTGCTATAATTATTTTTTGTTTCTACATCGCCGTGGCCGGCAAAATAAATGTAGGCTTCATCATTCTCTTTCACTTGTTCCTTAAGCCAATCCAGCGCATTGTAAATACCGGCTATGGTTGCTTCGCTATTTACCAGCAGTTTTATATCTGTCTGCGGCACATTTCTTCCCGCTTTTGATTGTAACCAGGCGCTGAACTGTTGTGCATCTTTATCAGCAAACTGTAAAGCAGGGATTGCAGGATTTGCATAGTCTGTGATACCAACAACCACTGCATAGGTTCTCGGCTGAATTGTTTTTGTAGCATTCTGCTGTGCAGAAGTTATTGTAGAAATAGCCAGTAGGGAAGAAGCAAGCAAGAACAAATTTCTTAACCATTTCATGTGTTCTATTCTTTAAATACTGAGTCTTAGTTATGCAGCAAGTGATTTAAATATATTAGAAGAGAGTAAAAAAATGAAATCTCCTAACTTGTATTTTATTTTACTGCGGAGACTGGCAACAGTACCGTAAATGTAGTGCCTTCTCCTACTTTCGTATCTGCCTTTAATTCCCCGCCATGGGTTTTTACAATATCATAACTCATGCTGAGACCCAGTCCTGTTCCTTCTCCTGTAGGTTTTGTAGTAAAAAAGGGCTGAAATATTTTATCTACTGCATCTTGCGGTATTCCATTCCCATTGTCCCGGACAATTATTTCTACCTTGTCATTTACAACTCTTGTAATAACAGAAACAGTAGCTTCGTATTCTTCTTCATTTTCTGAGTGATTGTCCGCTGTTTTCTTACGATCATCACTGGCATCTCGAGTACGCTCAGTACAGGCATAAAAAGCATTTGTGATCAGGTTAAGCACCACCCGTCCTATATCCTGTGGCACGAGGTTTATCTTACCAATGTTTTCATCAAAATCTGTAACGAGTTTTGCGTTAAAAGATTTATCCTTTGCCCGTAATCCATGGTAGGCTAGTCTCAGATATTCGTCTGCCAGTTTATTTATATCCGTAGGTTCTTTTGTGCCGCTGCTGCTTCGGCTATGTTGCAGCATGCCTTTTACAATGGCGTCTGCCCGCTTGCCATGGTGGTTTACTTTATCGAGATTTTTTTTGATGTCTGCCGCTATAACTTTTGCTTCTTCTATATCTCCTTTGGTCAGTTCCTCTGTCATTTCTTCTATAAGCTCATTACTAACTTCAGAAAAATTATTTACAAAGTTGAGTGGGTTTTGTATTTCGTGGGCTATGCCGGCAGTGAGTTCGCCCAGGGAAGCCATCTTTTCTGCTTGTATGAGTTGTGCTTGTGCCGCTTTCAAATCTGCCAGCGTTGCCTCCACTACTACTTTCTGTCTATCTATTTCCTGCTTTTGACTTTGCAGTAAATCATAGTCTTTTTGCTTATGCTTATAAGAGAAAATAAAGTAGATAATAAACCCAAACAACAGGCCTATAACTACTATGCCTGCTATCACAAATACTATGACATCTGATGATAACATGTTTTAAAATTTCATTTAAGGCTACTGTTTTTCGACTTCTTCATTACGTTTAAAATGATGCAAGCAGCAAAGACAAGGTACAGAATCCCGCTGAATAATAAGTTGATGTAATATATGATCATAGGGCGGTCTTTGAGTAAATACACTTCTATGCTGTGAAATCCCCAAATTAAAACTGTAAACGGATAATATAATAACACAGCGCAGTTGAACCAGAAGACGCCTTCTTTTAAGATATTCCTGTATTCTGACTCTTCCCTTATTTTATTAAAAAGAGAAAGGGAAAGAAAAATTAGAATAACACTTTCCAGAATAATGATATTGGTATTGGATTTAGGTAGAGGCTGAAAAAAAATTACATTGATAATTCCTGAAACTATTACTATCCCCACCAGTAAGGATAAAATTTTATTCCACTTTTTACTTTTAAAAAGGAAGCTATAAATTAA
>JBBKWE010000222.1:0-10135 GCA_037968795.1 Ferruginibacter sp. | reverse complement strand
ATTTTTTTAATTGTCGATGTCATTTCCATATCTAAATAATCAAACAATGAAAAAACTAATTCTTTTCGCCGCATTTTCAGTATTTGTAACTAATGTACTTTTTGCACAAGTTGTACCAGAAGGAATGAATTATCAGGCCGTTGCCCGTAATTTACAAGGGGAAATTCTGGCCAATCAACCTGTAGCGCTTAAAGTTTCTCTGATCAGTTCCGGAAACAATGACCGGGTAGTTTACTATAAAGAAGTACATGAGGTGATTACCAGTGCCGCCGGGGTATTTAGCCTTGTTATAGGAAAGGGAAAATCAGAAATGGGTGACTTTAGTACTATACCATGGGATAAAGAAAATGTGTGGATGGAGGTAAGTATAAGAGGTAAAGGTCAATCAGATTTTACAAACATCAGTAATAGCAAACTACTGGCAGTGCCCTATGCATTTCATTCCCTTAGTGCTGATAAACTTACTGGAGAGCTTTTCAGAGGAAATGAACCCGGTGTGCCTTCCCAAAACTGGAGCTTATTTGGAAATAGTAATTCAAATGCCAATATTGATAAATTAGGAACTACAGATTCTATAGATCTTGTGATGGTCACTAATAATAAAGAGCGCCTGCGCATACTGGCCAATGGAAACATTGCTATAAAGAGAAGTCTGTCTATTGGGGCTGACCTTAGTGTAGATTCCAGTGTATATCTTAATAAAGTTTCAGGCTCTACCATTAACTATGGCCCTTTTACAGTAGAAAGGCAAAGCCCCACTTTACTTTCTGGAACCCTCACTGTAGATAAAGAAACGGATCTTAATAGCTCCCTCAATGTAGATGGTATTACGGATCTCAATAGTAAACTCAATGTCAATAATAATAGCCCGTCTGTACTCACCGGTACTTTACGAGTAGATGGTGTTACTGACTTAAATAATGATCTCAATGTAAATAACATAGGCTCAACTGTACTAAGCGGAACATTGCGGGTAGATAAAGACGCTACTCTCAATGAAAAACTTAAGGTCTTGTCTACTTACCAAACAGATACTTCAGGTGTAACTCCCAGTGGTTCACTACAAGTGGGAGGCGGTGCCTATGTAGGAAAAAATCTATATATAGGCGGTATTGCAAAATTTGGTGGCCCTGCTGCTTTTGGAGGAAAAGTTACAATTACTGATCCTTCAGAATCTACAAGCCCTATTACTGGAGCTTTGATGATTCCTTTTGGAGGCCTTGGAGTAGGTAAGAGATTAAATGTAGGCGGCGGAGTCTTACTCGGCAGCACTTTAGGGGTAACCGGTCTTACTACTTTAGATGACGCTACTCAATCTACCCTTACCACTAATGGTGCTTTGATTCTTAAAGGCGGAGCGGGTATAGCCAAAAATGTAAATATTGGTGGAAGTCTTACAACAGCCGGAATAAGTACGCTTAATAACACATTGAATGTAAATGCAAGTACTCCCTATGTAGCCAATTTTGTAAATACTACCTCTAGTGGAAATGGTATTAGCATTAAAATAAACGCTACTACCCCGGCAAATGCTAACAATTTTGTGACCTTTAGAAATAGTGCAGGTGCTACTGTAGGCCGCATAGAAGGGGAAACGTTATCAGAACTCGTAAATAATGACGATTATAAAGTAGAAAAAAAAGGGCTTGACCTTGCAGTAACTATGGCTACGATAGATGTAGTTACTGGCGGTATAGATATTGCCATGGCAGGTGTAGACCTAGTAGGTGCAGCTAGCTCCTCTACGGTATGTGCAGGATTAGGAGTGTGTGTAACCGCACCGGTTCCTTCTCTAATTATTGCCGCGGGTATTAAACTTGCTGCCGCAATAGCTAACGAGATTTCTGTAGCTATTGGTCTAAGTGACGCGATCACACAAAGAAATTATTTTGTTAATACCTCTGCAGCTAATATTGGTGTTACCTACCAGTCTGGTAGTGGTGACTATGCAGAGTGGCTGCCAAAGGCAAATAACGCAGAGCGCTTTAAGCCGGGCTTTATAGTAGGTATGAAAAACGGACAGATTAGCTTAAATACTGCTGGTACTGATAAGCTATTTGCCATCTCTACGAAGCCTATTGTATTGGGTAATATGCCTGCAGAAGGTAAAGAAGATAATTATGAGAAAGTAGCATTTATGGGTCAAATACCCGTGCACGTTGTAGGAAAAGTAAATGCCGGCGATTACATTCTGCCTTCTGGTTTTAATAATGGATTTGGAAAAGCAATTTCTCCGCAAAATATGAAAGTCACAGATTATGCAAAAATTGTAGGTATGGCCTGGTCTACCTCTTTAAATGAAGGATACAATCTTGTAAATGTAGCTATTGGCTTAAATGCCGGAGATATAAGTAAAGTGGTAGCAGAACAGGGAAAAGAAATAAGCGAACTTAAAACTGCGCTTAATGAAGTGAAGTCTTTAATAGCTAAGATAACATCAGGTTCCCTACCTGTTGCAGTTACAGAAAGCCCTACAAAAGTAGCCACTGTAAATTCAAATACTACTGGTCATGTAGATTTCTTACAGCAAACTGAATCTGACATAGTGTATTTTAAAATCACCACAGCACAAACAACAGAAATGCTTTCTGGGGCTCAGAGACTTATGGTAGAGAGGGGAGTAGATGTTTCTACACATCCATTCTGGAGTAGAATAAACAGCGATCCTGGTTATAAAAATACGGTAATGGAGCAAATGAAATCTGCCTTCGAAAAAGGCATGCATACGCATAAGGAAATAAATAGTAAAGCTAGTCTGCAGCCTGCAAAGCAATAATTTAAGTATAGTTTAAATGTTGCTAAGCCAGGCATTAACCAATTGAATATAATATGCTAAGCAGTAGCGAAACAAAAATTTATTATTATGATCAAGCAAAATCGCCATGAGGTATCCAAATATATAAGATCTGTTTTATTATTAATAGCGGTAAGCATGACCACGAGTGTATTTGCCCAACAGACTACAACCGTTTTACCTAATAATAGCTCCTACTCTAATAAAGTAGCGCCACAGGGTGCACTACGTTACCAGCGTGGTTTTTACCTTATTACTCCTGGAGAAATGAATAGCTCGGGCATTACTTCCGGCATGGATATTAATTCTATTGGATTTACAATAGGAAAAGCGCAAAGCGATTCTACAGAAGGTCAGTTTAAAGTATATCTCCAAAATACTAATGATGTGGTAAGCAGGGCGGATACTGGCTGGAATGAAATTAGCTCCCCCACTAACGAATACTTGGCAGCAGGTTTATTTCCTGGCGCTTATGAGTGGCAGGTAAAAGCCAATTGCAGTACAAATTCTGCTTTTACGCCGAGTGTCTTTTTTTCTAACGATGAGCTATCAGGTTGTAATAATCCTTACAATTTAAATCCTACTTCTATCACAGCATCATCAGCACAATTAAATTGGGAGTCTTCTGCCTCTCCAGCATTTGTATCATACAAAGTGGAGTATACCGCATTAGACAATATTAATTGGTTAGTTGCGACAACTACTGATAACTTTTATAATGTTTCAGGACTGCAGGAAGGAAAGACTTACCAATGGCGAGTAACTACGCTTTGCGGCCTAGACTCATCTCCAATAAACTATGCTAATTTTACTACCGGGATTACCCTTACTTGTAATAGTCTAACGGGCCTCTCAGCGCTTGTTACCGGCGATACGCTGGTGGCACTCAGCTGGACAGCCGATCCTGGCGCAGCATTTTATGAAATACAATTCAGACGCAGTGGCACGGTACAATGGTCAAGTGCAATTTCTAACACGAATACTTTAGCACTAACGCTTGTAGCAGGCACATCTTTTGAATGGCGAGTAAGAGTGGTGTGCGCCGCTTCTGGTAGGGGCGCTTATGCTTCTTCTACCTTTGTAACTGGCGGTACAAGCGTTTGTTATGATCCGGTAAATCCGACAACCAGAAATATTACAAATAGTTCTGCCAAACTTACGTGGTTAGCAGTACCAGGCGCTACTTCATACAGCATTAGATATAGGTTAAAAAATACAATCAGCTGGACGAATGCAGTAAGCGGACCATCACCGATGACGCTTACTTGTGATAGTACATTAAAGATTCCCAATACAACGGGAGCTTACGACATTCCTTTTCATGGTGGCAACACCTTTACCTTCACAGGTGGCGGTGTTTATGTTGCCTGGGAATACGCACGAGCCTCAGGAAGTTTGTCTACTGCTAATCTAAGCCTTAGTACAACAAAAGGAACAAGCCTGGCAGGTGCTAATGGTCAAGATTCGGTAACCTATCTTCTCAGTATGGTAAGCCGGGCAGATTCATCGCTTGCAGCTTTACCTACTATTTTGGGGGAAAACCGCAATCGCCCAGAGACCAGATTTGGGTCTGCAGGCTTGCAAGACAGTGTGGGGGTTGTAGCGGTTTATGCCCTCGGCTTTACAACTCCAAAGTTCCAATCTCCTACACCTATCTCTACATTAATAGCAAACTTTTCTAGCACCAGTCAAACATATAATGTAACACTTACTGTCAATGAAAAAGCAAGCGGAACTAATCGATATACTGCTTCACAATCTATAACGGTGCCTGCAACAGATAGTATGCTGGTCAGCTTTAATGGTTGGTCGCCTTCTTTACTGGAACAGGATTCTATCATCATTTCTATACCAGCGCAGACAAATGAAAATGTGCTTAACAATAACCGCAAAGGTTATTTGCAACAGGTAAATACAACATTACTTGCTTATGATAATCGTGCCCCTATCGTGACCGAGGCGGGCTTCGGAACAGGAGAAGGGTTGTTACTAAATAAGCACAATATGCAGGGCTGCGGAAAAGTTATAAGCGCAAAAGTGTACCTGACAGAATCTGCTGTGGGTAATCCTATATATGCTGTGGTACGAAATAGTACCGGAGCCATCGTAGCACAATCAGCAGCCTTCACGGCGGCACAGTCCGATGCTAATAAATATCACTCATTTGCATTGGTAACTCCTGCCTCTTTCCTCAATGAAGATTTCTACATAGGTGTGGCGCAGCAGGCATCTGCCAGTGCTTACAATCCTGTAGGGGCACAATGGGAAGATGCAGAAACGAGAACTGGTGCATATTATCGTTCGGATCTTGATGGTACTAATCTGGTAGATTCCCCACAAGGAGGGAGGCTAATGATAAGAGCGGAGATAGTTTCTTCTGCACCGGAAGTTTTTATAAAAGGTAACCTTACACTTTGTTCCGGAGGGTCAACGGTTTTGACCGCCGCAGCAGTGGCTACGCGGTATGCGAATAACGTAAGTGCTTTCAGCAGCCAATATGCCGGCAGCGAGTACGGTGCCTTGCAGGCGCTTGGCGCTCCTGATGTATTTCCTACTTATGAACTTAGTCCCAACTCTTGGCTGAGTGCAACTGCACAATCACAGAGAGAGTATATCACTCTTGGTTTCCCCAATCCCGGGAAAATAAATTTTGTGGACATTTATGAAACAGCCAACCCAGGTGCTGTAGATTCTATTTTTGTAAAGAATCCTTCTACCTCAAACTTTGAGCTAGTGTATTCTGCCACTGCGGCCGCAGCTCCACAGGCTGCAAGAAAAAATCACATAACATTTACGGAAACCGCATTTGACGTTTCTGAAATAAGAATCGCTATTAATTCACCTGCAGTTCAGGGTTACAACGCCATAGACGCGGTAGGGATAGGAAATGAAACTACACCCGGAGTTTTCAGTAGTTATGTATGGTCACCGGGAGGCGAAACTACATCTACTAAAACCGTGAGTACGGGCGGCACTTATAGTGTGACCGCAACAAATAGTAACGGCTGCAGTTCTACTGCTTCTGTTACAGTAAACGCAGCAGTGACAACAGCACCTGTTATTACAGCAAGCGGCCCTACAGCTTTCTGCCCGGGAGATAGTGTAGTGCTTACTTCCAGCATTACCTCTGGAATTGTATGGACAACAGGGGCTACTACTCCAAGTATTACAGTAAAAGACGCAGGGTCTTATAGCGTTACTTACAATGGTGGTAGTTGTGGCTCTCTTACCTCATTACCTACGGCAGTAAGCATAAATCCGGTGCCTTCAGTATCCATAACCGGACCTACCGATATTTGTCTTGGAAATCAAAACACATTGGATGCAGGAGCTGGTTTTAGCAGTTATCTCTGGAGTACCGGAGAATCTACAAGGACAATTATGATAAGTACGCCGGGGATATATACTGTAACGGTATCCAATGCCTCAGGCTGCCAGGCTACTGCCAGTGTTGCTGCTGACTATACGGTGCTTGCGGCTCCTACTATTACAGGAGCTCTAACTTTCTGTCCGGCTGGCTCTACAGTGCTGGATGCAGGTGCCGGTTACAGCAATTATGCATGGAGTACAGGTGCTACTACACAAACCATTACAGTAACTGCAGATGGAACATATTCCGTAACCGTTTCTAATGCCGGCGGCTGTACCGCTTCATCTACGGTCACAACTACCCTGTTTGTAACACCTGTACCTGCAATCACTGGCATAGCTGGTTTTTGCGCAGGCAGTTCTACTACTTTGACAGCGGCTAGCGGATATGCTACTTACTTGTGGTCAACCGGTGCTACTACAGCATCTGTGAATGTAAATACTGCTGGATTAAAAACTGTAACAGTTACAGATCTGAATGGCTGTACAGGTTCTAATTCTATAACAGTGGAGGCATTTCCAAATCCTGCTCCTGTTATATCTGGTACTTTATCATTTTGCGGAGGTACGAGTACCACCCTTAATGCCGGCGTTGGGTATGCAAGCTATTTATGGAGTACGGGGGCAACCACACAATCTATCATAGTGAGTACTGTGGGGAATTTCTCCGTAATTGTAATAAATGCAAACGGATGCAGCGCATCTGCAAATGTGAACACTACCCAAACAGGTGCAATACCGGTATCTCCTGGTGTCATTACCGGACCTACCATTGCGGGCTGTAGCACAGGAGGCAATATATATTCTATTGCTCCGGTATCTAATACTTCTCATTATGTATGGATGATGCCGGCAGGTGCGACTATAAGTAGTGGACAAGGCAGCACCAGCATAACTGTAAATTTTGCAGCAGGTTTTGCCGGCGGATATATAGAAGTAGCCGCCTCAAATGCTTGTGGACAGAGCCCTTCTATCACAGCAAGAAGAGTATTTGTACAATCTCTGGCAAATGCTCCTGGTGCCATCACTGGTCAGAGTTCTGGCCTATGTGGACCAATTGTAAGATCTTACAATATCGCTTCTGTTCCATTGGCTACTTCATACACATGGAGTGCTCCTGCTGGAACTAATATCGTTGGCGGACAAGGGACTACAACCATCAGCTTATCAGTTCCTGCCGGTTTCGTTTCTGGCAATCTATGTGTAAGAGCCAATAATGCTTGTGGCATTAGTGAGGCTGCATGCCTTTCTTTGTTAGGGCTTTCTAATACGCCGGGCGCTATCACCGGACCTACGCTGGTTTGTGCTTCTGCACAATATGTAGAGTATAGTGTACCTGCAGTGCCTGGTGCGGGTTCCTACACATGGACCGTACCGCAGGCTTCGCATATAACCTCAGGACAAGGCACCAATGTTATTCTAGTACGTTTTGGTCCGAAAAACGGAAATGTAACAGTAAAGTCGAACAGTACTTGCGGTAGCAGCGGCGTGCAATCTCTATCCATTGTCGTAGAAAAGTGTAATGGAAGTACGATTTACGCATATAATCAGCCGCTAGAGGAAATAAGGCCAGTGCCCGAAGTTATATCAGCCTACGGAGGGCTTGCCTCAGGATCGGGCATAATCATACAATGGACAGCAGGTGAAATGATGGTAGAATATATTAGCAAAACTGACCTCCTTTACACACAAGGTTTTCACCAGCCATTGATAAGCATTGAGAAGCAAGACAACCCCATAGTATCGGAAAGTATTAAGGTAACTGCCTATCCTAATCCGGTAAAGACTTATGTAAATATTAAGTTTGAAACAACGAAAGATAGGACTGTAACAGTACTTGTGCTGGATGCAAAAGGACAATTCTTACAGAGCAGGAAGTTAAATACGAATGTAAAAGTTGTTCCGATTCAGATGCTGAACTATAGTGCAGGAACTTATTTTATAGTGATAAAAGATGTGGAGGGTAATATTATAGAACGCATACAATTGATAAAATCCGCACGATAAAAAATAGGGACTAAAAATATCTGCAATAAAAAACCCGGCTAAAAAATAACCGGGTTTTTTATTAAATGAATAGAATAGTTTTTATGCGAGATTCACTTCTCCGATGGCTCTGCACATCGTTCCTTATTGTCAAAAAGGCTTTCACCGTTTTGTTTCCATTCTGGCTTTCTACTTCGGCAAATCAAAATTTACCATCCAATTAATTCCAAACTTATCTACCCACATTCCAAAGTAAGCGTTCCAGAAAGTAACCTCTAGCGGCATGGTTACTTGCCCGCCGTCTGATAATTTAGCACATAACATATCTGCTTCCTCTTTAGACTCTACACCCAGGGAAATAGAAAAATTATTACCCACGGCTAACTTTGGACCCATGCCGGGCATGGTGTCGCTGCCCATGAGCACTGTTTCTGCACTTACGGGAAGGCTTACGTGCATGACTCCGTTTTTCATTTCGTCAGACAGTGGGGGCATACCCTCTTGTGGTGGCATTTCACCAAAGCGGTTAAAATCTTTAAATTCTCCGCCAAAGGCTGATTTGTAAAAATTGAATGCTGCTTCGCAGTTTCCTTCAAAAGTTAAATACACATTTACGGTTGCCATGATCGTTATTTTAATAAATTATTGATTATAAATTTTGAGCATTTATGGTGCGGATAGCCACCCATACGGTATTTTTAAAGGACTAATAATTCAGGTCTTTATCCATATCATAACTCATACCTTTTAAGCCTATCATTTTACGCATCAGTCCTATCTGACCCAGAAGATAATCTTCTCTGCCCAGGCACATGCCTGTCATATTTAAAACGTTTTCAGGAATGAAATCTACGTTCATGCCTATCGAAAATTCTTTAGCTAATTCCTCTTCCGAGGCAGCCAGTAGTTTTTCATATACTTTAGGTGAAATGGACTTAAAATTTTTATGGAGTTCTTCCAGTGTGGGATAGGAAAGACTTTCGTCCAATGCTCTTCCTTCTTTAAATAGTTCATCGTGAGGGTCTTTATCCTCCAATCCCAGCATATTACCAATCCAATATCTACAGTTTACCAGGTTACCCGCCATCCACACTACATGATTGGTGTTATTGTCTATTCGTTTTAATGCCGCTTCTTCAGTAATACCATCGAGTGCATTAAAAAAACTTTGCGAGTGCATACGATAGGCGGGAATGACAATGTCTAATTGTTTTGAATTTGGCTTATTCATGATTATATTTTTTATGTTCTGTATCAAATGTAAGATTTAATAAAATGGAGGGACTTAGCATAGGGCAAGAAAAGTCATTCTGTTTCTGGAACTCCTTAATCCAAAAATCAATCGTTTACTTAAAGCAGATAGGATTCATAACATTGAACTTGAATTGGGTTGTTTTTTTGGGTGAGATACCTATTCAAATAAATTACGATCGATGAAGGGAAATAGCGGCTATAAGAAGATTGAATTATTTGAAAGTCTAGCTAAAAGAAGGCAGGGTTTCGGAAATATTTGCAAAGGATAAAAATAACTTTATCTCTTCGAAATCTTATTATGAGAAATTGCTTTCTGTCTGGAACATTTAAACCGGGAAATGTCTTCACTTCTCTGTTGTAAATGTTTGCTGCTCACGCCACTATTTACCCTTTCCCGCCAGAGTTTAAAGGACCTCGTTTTAAGTTCCTTGCGCATAAGCTTTATTACTGCTGCTTCTTCAAGGCCAAACTGTATTGCAATCGCCTCAAAAGGCGTACGATCTTCCCAGGCCATTTCTATTACTCTGTCTATCTCTATTACAGTCATTATACCATATTTGCTATGAATGTATAACAGAACCGCTGGCAGCTTGTTCACGTAGGGTAGTCAATCCTTTCAAAGGTTGACAGCCCTAACGACAGCCCTACTTTAGCTTGCTCACATCTATTTTAAACAACTTCGCTGCATTCTTCCAAAAAATTAGTTCCTTTTTGTCGTCTGCCAGTTCCAGC
>JBBKWE010000221.1:0-3062 GCA_037968795.1 Ferruginibacter sp. | reverse complement strand
GAATAACCATGTACACCAGGAATAAAATAATATTAATCGGCTCACGAAAAAGGCTTTCCAGTACACTTACCGTGCTACTTTCTACATCTGCAAGATCATTGCTCAGCTTGCTCATAATGTCGCCTTTTCGCTGCTCGCTAAAGTAACCGATAGGCAGGTTAAGGATTTTCTTATACATGCTGCTCCGCATATTATTGATAATGCGATTCCGTATAGGGTTAAGCAAATACATGCTCAGATAAGCAAACAAGTTCTTTAGTAAAATGGCACTAAAAACCACAATACAAATAATCATTAAGGCCTTTATGTTTTGCCCGGAGTTTACAATTCCGTATAAATATTCTTTAAAATAATTGATGGGATTCAGTCTGCTCGTACCGCCTGCACTGGTAATTGATTTAAAAGAATCTCCCTGCTTAAAGATGAGCATAAGAAAAGGACTAAGCAACCCCAGCGACAAAACACCAAAAATGGCGGAGAGGATATTAAAAGTGAAATAGCTGGCTACCAGGCCAGGGTAGTTCTTTATGTATTTGTATACGGTCTTTAGACTCTTCATATATATGCCCCCTCACGGGAAAAGTAAGCTGCAAAGTAACAAAATAAAAAAGCGGGAAATTTAATATCACAAGCTGTTATGATTAGTTGTTTATAATCATCCATTTCCTCTTTTACCACAAAGTCTCACATGCCGTAAGCTGCACAAAGTTTAAAACGATTCATAGCAGTACGAACTACACTCAAATATGAGAACTCCCTTCGTGAATCTTCGTGCCTCGGCGGCTTCCTGGCACTAAGGGGGACAAAGCAGAAGCGCTTTTCATTTTTGCCTAAAGCAGTTCCTAGCTCACCTGCACGCCTTTCCAGAAGGCAATGTGCCCCTTTATATTAACTGCTGCTTCCTTGGGCTCTGCATAGTACCAGGCGGCATTCTCATTTACCTTGCCATCTACTTCTATATGATAATAGGAGGCTGTTCCTTTCCAGGGACAGGTAGTTTTATGGTCAGAGGGTTTAAAGTATTGCATGTCTACACTCTCCGGCGGAAAGTAAGCATTGTTCTCTACTGATTCTGTGTTGTCGCTTTCGGCGATAGTGGTGTTATTCCAGGTAGCTATCATGTTTTTGTTTTTTTAAGATAACAAGGTAAGGGGATTAATTGTTGCATTCGGTGCTGGCAAAAACCTATGTGATTTTGAGTCTGGTAAAACCTATAAGGTTTTGAAAACCTTATAGGTTTAGTGGTTATAGGATCAGTGTTTACTCCTTTTTGCCACATAGACTGAAATTCACGAAGGTGCACAAAGTAAAACACTAATAAAGATTTTTGTAAATTGGGATACAAAACCAAAGCCAATGGTAGATCAAAAAAAACAAGACGAAAGAATCGCAAAAATGGCCTTTGCCTCAGTGTACCCGCATTATGTAACTAAAGTGGAGAAAAAAGGAAGGACAGCGGAAGAATTACATGAAGTGATTTTGTGGCTTACCGGCTACAACGAAAAACAATTGCAGAAAGCTATAAAAGACAAAATAACTTTTGAGGAGTTTTTTGAGAAAGCAAAAGTAAACCCGGCAGCGCATCTTATTACAGGAGTAATTTGTGGGTATAGAGTTGAGGATATTGAAAACGCACTTACACAGAAAGTAAGATATTTGGATAAGCTGGTGGATGAGCTGGCTAGGGGGAGGAAGATGGAGAAGATTTTGAGAGAAGCGGGCTGAACATCTTGGAGATGCACTTTCTTTCAGAATAATTTCCATTAGTACTGAAATCAGTTAACCTGCACTAATTTCTTACTATTAGCCTCAATTTGGTCTGGAATTAATCCTTTTTTTAAAGGTAGTGAGTAGTTCTTGCCATCAACCTTATCTACATTAAAAATTGTATAGTTCTTCCCGTTCACAAATACCAGGTTCCTTGCAATACTTAATACTGAGTTGTTACTTATATAATTTGTGAGAGATGAGAGGGGTTCTACTTGAGTATAGCTCACATTATTTTTAGTAAACAACCTAAAGTAGTACCTATCGCCTTGTAGGGCATACGTGCCTATAGCTTTGATGTGCTCATACGATAATAAGCTCGATGTACTTATTGTGCTGTCATAATAAAGTGATGTAAAGAAAATGCTTGAATCGGCTTTGCCGGGCAATAGTACCTCAAGTAATTGTTGAAAATAAAAAGCATTCATCGGAATTTCTTCCACAATATTAATTGCATTAATACTGTCGTAAGCATAGGACTTTGCATTTTTCACAATAAGAGAATCCTGGTTTTTAAACTTAAAGGTTAGATCCAAGATCGCAGCTTTGTCATAGTTCCTATTCTCGCATTTAATAAAAATGTTTTTGTGTGCACAACTAGAAAGTATTAAACAAGCAATAAAAATTCTAAAGCAGGCCGTAGTCATGGGTATATATTTATTGTGAAGTTAAGTATAGAAGGACTACAAAGTATCACCTGCTAGCCTTGCTTCGTCCTATCCATTACTCCACAGACGTCATGAACCTGTTCGTTCCTGCATCTTTTCCAATTACCTCGAATTTGGGGTAATTAAAATTTGCGTTATTTATCTTTTCCCAAATACCAAGGTACTCTAAGGTATTTTTATTGGTAATCCATTTACCAATCAAACCGCTTTTCCCACTCGTAAGCTCCTTCCGTATTTATAAGTTTTTCAAGCTTTGGTTATTTCCAGCACTTCTATTTCATCTATTCTTTCACGTGCCACTTTGGCTATCCATAGTTTGAAAGGCTCTGCTTTGGGAGATGGCTTAGATTGAACTAAACGAAATATTTGCTCGGTATCAGCTACATCGGGATTATAAAGTTTGCCCTCACTAAACTGCATTTTCAGTTGGTTACAGATTGTAACCAAGTCGCTTAATCTCAGTTGTCCGCTAATAAAGGACAACTGATTGAAGCAATAAAATTTCAAGCGGTTACAAATTGAACCCCTTTATTTTTCTGATAATGACAGGTTAGTGTAATCACAGATATCTTGCCCTCCCGGGCAGGGATAGAAGCAGTTCCCTTCCTTAAACTCAGGATAAACTTT
>JBBKWE010000220.1:0-59439 GCA_037968795.1 Ferruginibacter sp. | reverse complement strand
TAGCTGATCTTCATAATAAGTTGACAATACATCTTGAACTAGACCATTTTTTTTTACTATTCCTTTAGATAATAGAAGACAATTAGTACAAAGATTCTTTATTGCATCCATATTATGGCTCACAAACAAAACCGTTCTCCCATCATTCGTACTTACATCCTTCATTTTTCCCAATGCCTTTTTCTGAAATTCTATATCGCCTACGGCCAATACTTCATCTACAATAAGGATCTCGGGATCAAGATGAGCCGCCACGGCAAAGGCGAGGCGCACATACATACCGCTGCTGTAGCGTTTTACCGGAGTATCTATGTAGCGCTCCACGCCGGCAAAGTCTACGATCTCATCAAACTTGCTTTTGATCTCCCGCTTTGTCATACCCAGGATAGCACCATTAAGAAAAATATTATCCCTGCCGCTCAGCTCCGGGTGAAAACCTGTACCAACTTCGAGCAGGCTCGCTATACGCCCTTTTATCTTTATAGAACCTGTAGTGGGTGCGGTGGTACGACTCAGTATTTTTAGTAAGGTGCTTTTACCAGCTCCATTTTTCCCTATGATGCCCAGTACTTCTCCAGCTGCCACAGAGAAATTTATATCCTGCAGCGCCCATACATAATTGCTGTCGCTTTTGGTGGTACGATCATTGGCCTCGCCTATGCGCAGGTAAGGATCTTCCTTGCCCCGCAGTTTATGCCAACCACGATTGAGGTCGTGGACGAGTGAGCCCGTACCTACCTGCCCAAGGCGGTACTGCTTGCTTATATTTTCTACTTGTATTACTGTGTTCATCTTACCTCGTTGAGCGATTTTTCTTTCCTGTAAATTGTGCAAGCAGTATTATACAGCAGCAAAATGTAATCTTGAGAAATAGTCACTATTCTTTTTTACCCCTACCAGGTTACGGGAAGAAAAGTTCAATAATCTTTCCTGCGGGATAAGTTTATTATGGGCGATCTCGTAAAGATCATAGCCCAACTTTTCTACCTGGTCATATAGGTCACAGCAATGATAGCCTGCAGCTCTTGTATTATTGTCATCAAACTCTATCATGAGGACCGGAGCGTAGTTTTCAAAAAAGTTTCTTCCTCCTTCAAATACAAACTGCTCCCATCCTTCTACATCTATCTTTACAAAAGAGATCTCAGATTTGGCTATATCGTTGTCAGTAAGATATTGGTCAAGGCTTTCTACTTCTATATTTACTTTTCCATTAAACAGACTTGCATTGTTTTCTAATAAACGGGAGTCTGCCAGCGTGTTCCAGGCATCATAGTACTGAGAAGTATTCATTACGAGAGTTTCCTTACGGGAGGAGATGCCCGCATTTACGGCGGTAATATTAGTACACTCATTTAATAAAATGTTACTCTGTAAACTCTTAAAAGTATCAGGTGCTGGCTCAAAAGCTATCACTCTGCCCTCTGTTCCCACTGCACGGGATTCATACAAAGCGTGCAAACCTATATTGGCTCCTATCTCCAGGACTGTATCACCGGGTTGCAAAAAATGAGTGATGAATTGTATTTCTGCCTTTTCAAAATCCTTGAATAAAATAAACTCTGAGAGCTTATTATTTCTTTGCAGATGAATTTTAATACCCGGTGAAAGCTCATGCACTATTTCATTATTTCTTCCAAAAAGATCTTGCCATTTTTCTTCCACTGCTTTATTATCAAAATATCTTTTGATCGCCATGTTTTTATTGACCAAAGGATCACTTACCCACAAAAAAAATTTTTTGAGTATCATTTTCATAAACTTATAAGGATATTGTAAATGATGCCCTGCATTTTTAATTTACTTTTTTGGCTATACAAATCGTATCAATCGCATGGTGCACCGGATTTAAATACCTTCTTATAAAAGGGAATCTATTAAGTACCTTATTCACGGCCATCTTCTGCTTATTTATAGCAGACATCTTTCTACTATTATCATAACCCGCCACCGATACATAAGGGATTTTTATATTATGGGAGTCCACTAGTTTTTTATCGTAGCCAAAGTGCTCCAGTTCCAGCCCTTCTACAGAACAATGGATGGTGTGCAGGGATAAAAAATTATTAACGGCTTTCATCCCGTCCGGGTATATTCGCCAGCAATCTATAGGTGCATTTGCATACGGCCAGCTTACCGGAGTTATGGTAATAATAAGACCGCCTGGTTTTACTATTCGTTTTAGTTCTGCCATCCAGGTCCACACCTCGCCCACATTACACATGACACCGCCAGAGAATACAATATCAAAACTATTGTCCTGCACAGGGTAATTGTATAATTCTTTGCTGTAGATAAATTTTGGATTTTCTTTACCGGCAAAGCCTTCTACAATGTCTAATGACCACCAATCAAGATCTGTATTTGCCGCCAGGTTTTGATAAATGGAAGGAGAACCTTGTGGTCCTATTTCCAACACTTTAGCGCCAGAAAAAAACTGTTGCTTAGCGTATTTATTGAAAAGGAGTTCATTATTAAAATGCATTATTGTAGGTTAATTAGTGTTTGCAGGAATAATGTGAATTATATCTGACAGTACAAAAAAATCGTAGTTTCTTTTATTTTTCTTTACTGTTTTTTCTATAGCTTTTAAGGTAGGATAGTCATATCTGCCTGTAAAATCTCTTGCATCGTCTATCAGAATGAGGTGCGGCAGGTTTGAAGATAAAATTGCGTCAAGTTCTTTTTCAATTGGTGTATTCGTATCAGACTTTGCTGTCTTTATAAGTTCGTCTCCTACCATAAATTCAGAAGAATAATGACCGTCCAGCCAAAAAACAGCAGGCTCCTTCAATTGCTTTACGATAGTCTGCAAAAGCTCTCCACTGTCTCCTTCTAAAATTGAAATATGTTCTTCGTTCTGAAATCTTCTCCGTGCTTTATCAGCCAACTCTGGCTGAAGTTCGATGGAAATCAATTTTTGAAAATCGTTTTTGAAAAAAGCTATAGTTTCTCCAAAAAAGGTTCCGGTCTCTATAAATGTATTGTAGCCGGCTTGTTTGCTTACGGCACTTATAACACTTCGTTTTTGCTCATAAGGCACTTCTTTCTGCGGCTTTTCAAAAAGCTTGCGTAAGCGAAATTTTATAGCGGAAATTATTTTTGATAACATATAGAAAGAGAATCTTTTTAGATCTTTAATACCATTTTAAACCGTATCCATAAAAGTCTTTTCCACTTTATTAAATACAACTAATCCTATAAACAGAGCCAGTAATATAAACCCGCCACTATACCCCAGTGCAGCATAGTTTATCATACCCTTGCCAAAAATAGCATAGCGAAATGCCTCTATGATTGGTGTAAGAGGGTTCCAGCTGATTAACCATGCGTAAGATTTACCCTGTAGAAAAGAAAGCGGGTAAGCTACCGGTGCGGCATACATAAGCAGCTGCACGGCAAAACCTATAAGCACAGTAAGATCGCGGTACTTGGTGGTAAGACTACTTACAATAAGCCCCAGCGAAAGGCCGAGCAGCGCCATCATGGCTACCAGCACGGGAATGAGCAACCAGGAGGCGCCAAAATAAAAGTTATGATTTGCAATACCAAAGTAAATAAGAAACCCCAGCAGCAATAAGAACTGAATTCCAAATTTAATAAGATTGCTCATAATTACACTTAGCGGCATAATAAGGCGGGGGAAATATACTTTTCCAAAAATGCTCGCATTACTCACAAATGTGGTGCTGGTGGCGGTAAGACAAGCGCTAAAATAATTCCATATTGTAATGCCACTCATGTAGAATAATATTTTAGGCTCAATACCATCTGTTGGTATATTGGCAATTCGCCCAAAGATGAGCAGAAAAATAAGTGTTGTAAACAGCGGCTGAAGGAGGTGCCATACCGGACCCAGAATAGTCTGTTTGTATTGCGCTACAAAATCTCTTTTTACAAAGAGAAAAAGCAGATCGCGGTAGCGGTATAATTCTTTGAAATCAAACTGCAGCAGTGCCGTTTTGGGGCTTATGACCTGATCCCAGTGTTCATCTTCCTGGTTTATAATTTCCGCTTTCATTTTATGCTCTTGCTGCATTTTCTAGTATTGTATTCCACTGCCTCGCGTAGGTTGCGAAACCAAATCTTTCTTGCAGTAGGTCTTTGTCTACCGTACTATTTTCCTTAGTGGCAAGATATTTTTCTATGGCGCCTTGTATTTCCTGCACATTTCCCGGGGATACCAGTGTGCCGAGCTTGCCGTGCAAGAGTGCATCTGCAGAGCCATCTGCATTGCCGGCAATTACCGGAAGGGCATAGTGTAATGCTTCGATAAAGCTAATGCCAAACCCTTCTTTCTTACTAGGTAGCACATATATATTGCTCATTGTAAACCAGGTGGGGATATCTTCGTCTGCTATGTAGCCCGGCATCATTACCCGCACATTATGTAAGGCAGCCTGCTTCACTATTGCAGAATGCTCATCCTCTGTATACTTTCCTGCCAGGATATAAATTATCTCCTTTCCTATATTTTTTATGGCAGCAATAGCTTCTATCACTTCAAAATATCCTTTGTGCCTTTCTGTACCTGCTAGCCGTGTAAGGGCAAGTAATATTGTATCCTTTGGTTGCAGCCCAAGGCTTTCTCTGAGAAGCCATGCACTTTGTGGAGTGGGCAATTCCTGCAAATAGGGGTCGAGGCAATTGTTTATAATTTGTACCCTTTCCGGTTCCACACTTTGCTCTTCCTGTAACTTACGAGCAGTAAAGCTACTAACCGCAACAAAAGTATGTACCAACGATAGAAGTTTTTTTTTGCTTCCTGTAAAGGACTTCCATACTTCTATGCCATGAGCTACTACAATAATTTTTGCCCCGGGTTTAAATGTCTTAATAAATTTTGCCAGGGGCAATAGATTTACGTGTTGCAATACTATTATATCTGCTTTGCGTATCGATGAACTGAGCCTGCTAAGCAATTGAAGTTTTTTTCCGGCGCAGGCTGTATAATTATTCTCGCTGATGTATTTGTTACCATTGGCAGCACCAGTTCTATCATGAAATGAAATCATTTTATAGTCGCCTCCACGCTGCTGTGCGAATGCTTCTAAACACTTCCCTAAACACCGGGCTACCTTTTCTATACCGCCAGTGGCAGAAAATGTAAATAAGGTGAGCTGTACGATATTTGCAACCTTTTTTCTCATTTAGCTTTCCTTAGGTTGTCTTTATTAAAAGTAGCGACTAAACTCAAATTCATACTGTCGATTTTAACTTTTGCAAGATTTCCTATAACTTCTATTATTACGCCTTTATAATCCATGAGGACACCAGTTCGTATGCTTACTGCGTCATTTTCACCTATTGTGCTATCCTCTATTTTTACGTCATCGAACTCCTGCAAAAATTTTCGAATGGTTAGGATCTCTTCGTCTTGCACCCTGGCTGGCTTCCCTAAATAATACACAAAATTGAGTACGCCATCAACAGCTTTTACAGTCCACTTATTTGCTTCTGCTACTTGCACAAATACATACCCCCTAAAAAGTGGTTCTAAGATAACTTTTCGTCTGTCGCTCCACTGCTTCTCTACTTTCGTAACCGGACAATAGTATGAAATACCAGCCTGCTCTAACAGGCTAGCCACTTTTTTTTCCCAACGAGGACGGGTATACACAACAAACCATTGTAGATTTTCTTCCATACGAGGCAAAGCTTCGCTGCTCCTCAGTCCCATTTTTTTTGTAACTGAAGAGAAACCATTTATAAATTAATCAGACACCCCGCCGTAAGACGATGTATCTTTTATTAATATTACCTGTACTACACTACAAGTAATATTATACGACAGCGCCTAAGGAATTTATCCTACAAGGAAGCATTCCAACTGCACCTGCTTTTGCAGCAGTAAACATAGATGTAGTGATGAAAAAATATGTATTAACTATCTTCTTTTGCAGTTGTGAACCGCTGTAACCCTTGCTGCAAAAGGTCTTTTTATATGAAATGATACAATAATTTTAATGTGAGATAACTCAGTTACTTCAAAATTATTATTAATTTACTTTTTCCCAAAAAGACTTTTAAACCCGGGAAGGTTCTTCTCTGCGTCAAAATAACCTTTAAGTTTGGTACCATATCCGTAACCATAGCTGTAGCCATAGCCATATCCGTAACCATAGCCATAGCCGTTGCCATAGCCTCCAAAACCGTATCCAAATAAGGATACGCCTCTTGGTTTTATACCGTTAAAAACGATTCCCATTCGCTTTAGCTTACCTTCTCTATTGAGATTTTTCATCAAATTGAGAAAATTGAGTGGCGTCGTATCATGACGGACTACATAAATGCTTTGATCAATATATTTATTTACCAGCAAAGCATCTGCTACGGGTCCTACCGGAGCACTATCTATAATCACATAATCGAAATTCTTTTTGAGGTAGGTCATCATCTCCCCAAAATTGTCCTGGCTTATAAGTTCGCTAGGATTTGGTGGAATAGGACCTGCTGTAGCTATGAAAAGGTTTTTGTACGCAGTCGGCTTTACTATTTCTTCTAAGGCTGCTTTGCCCACCAGGAAGCTACTCATGCCGGGGTCGCGATTTACTTGTAGGTATTTACTTAGTTTGGGTTTGCGTAGATCCAGTTCTACCAACACCACTTTTTTATCAGTAAGGGTTAGGCTAAGTGCCAGGTTCGTAGCTATGAAACTTTTTCCTTCTTTTGTAATACTACTAGTGATAAGGAGCACATTCTCCAGCTCATTGTAACCTCTAAAAGCAAGACTGGTGCGCAATGCACGGAACTGCTCTGCTATTACAGATCTGTCTGCCTCTTGTATAGCAATGGGAGATTTATTTTTACTTTGAACAATCTCTGCAATTACCGGCAACTCGGTTTTTTCTTCTATCTGCTCGCGAAAGAGTACTTTATTATTAAGCTGTTCTTTGAGCAATACATAAGCTACAAAAACAATGAGTCCTATAAGTAATCCCACCAGGTAGAAGTTCTTAGGGATTGGGCTTATGGGCCCGAAAGACCTGGCATTTTCCAAAACTTTCAGGTCCCCGGAGGTAGAGGCAGAAGACAATGCAGTCTCCTCTCTCTTTTGCAGGAGAAAGGTGTAAATATTATTTTTTATTGTTTGCTGTCTGCTTAGTTCCATAAGGCGGCGCTCCTGTGCTGGCACCTGGCTGAGGTAGTTATTATTCTCTGCCAGCTTACCAGCTATATTCCTTCGTTCTACCTCGTAGCTGCCTTTTATATTAGAGATGTTTTCATTTACGCTTTGTTTTAGCTGGGCTATTCTTGCCTTTGCCAGTTGCACCTGCTCTGTCTGCGGACCAGCTACGGCCTGCGCCTGTTTAAGTTCAGTTTCGGCAGTATATAGATCGCCTAGCAGACCGCTTAGGAGAGGATCAGCCACCATTCCTATGGCTGGAACCGTCCCTGCATTACCACCCTTACGATATACATAGCTTTGAACACTTCCTATAAGATCCATCTGCAGGTCTATCTGCGCTTTTTGAGTTTCTAATGCCGCTACTGCTGCACTATAATTGGAGGCTTGCGAGCTTATGTCTATAATCCGATTCGCACTTCGATAATTCTGTACTTTGTCTTCAGCACTATCGAGCTGACTTATTATATTCCGCAGACGCTCGTCAATAAATGCCAGGGTTTTCTTTGCATTTTCGCTTTTATCTATGATGCCTTCGCTGTTGTATACCTCAAATAACTTGTTAAGTACAGCTTCCCCCCTTTCCCTCACGGGAGTGGTTAGTCTTACATCTATCACCGTGCTTTGAAAACTCATTGTACTGGCAGAGAGACTCCCCAAAATAGCACCAGCTGCCGCGGGAATGGTAGTAAAGTTTGCATAAAAATCTTTACCTTTTGCAGTGGTGTTATAGGTAGGATTTACAAGAACCCTGTAAGGAGCTCCCTGCAGTGTAAATATGCCCCCAAAGCGAATGTTTTCCTTGCCTACTTTAAGCACCATATTTTGCCAGTCCATCTCAAATTCTATGATACCATACGCCAGAGCAGAGTCTGGATAGAGTGCTTCAAATTTGACCGGAGCATTGGAGCCATATAATTCTTCTGTCTGCACTTTTCCCCTATTAAATACACTCGTGTACAAACCAAGGTCTCTTACCACATCTTGCATGAGCGCAGAACTTTTTAAAACGAGTAGCTCGTTTTCGATTACTTTTTTCTCACTCGTAATATTGAGGGCTTCCAAAACCTTACTGTCTGCACTTTTATTGGCTTCTTTTAAAAGTACTGTAGCTACTGCCACGTACATTTTAGTCTGCGATCGGAGATACACGAAAGTAGTAATAAGAGAAATGCAGGTAACCAGCACATATATGGGCCAGAAGGGTAAATACCGCTTTATAATCTGCTGAAAGAGATTAGTCTTCGGTTTCTCATTAAAAAAGTCTTCTTCGGCCATATCTCCTTTTCCCTTTCTTTTATCGAATAATCCTATCTATAATAATAAGTGCAAATGTAGCAGCTGACATAATAAAAGTGAGGCTGCCTCTCATTTTAGTTTGCTTTTGCTCCAGAGCCTCTTTTTCATAATCTGGTTGTACGTACACGATATCTCCCGCTTGCAGATAATACCATGCACTTGTAAGTATAGCTCTATCCTCGAGGTTCAGATGCTTTACCAGCTTGCCATCTTTTTCTTCCCTGATAACCATTACATCTTTGTAGTTACCCTTTTCAGTAATGTCGCCGCTGCTTACCAGTGCATCTATTATGGACATTCTTTCATTAGCCAAGGGAATGACTTGCGGACTTCCTACTGCGCCCATCACAGTAATTTTCTTATTAAGAAAATTTACTGTAACAATTACATCTTTCATGTAAGCGGGTTCCAGAGCTCTTGATATTCTCGCGGCCAAATCCTTACGGGTTGTTCCTGCAGCCTTTACTTTGCCGAGGCGATGGAGCATTACAGTACCATCATCTGCAACCAGGAAACCTTCTGCACTTACTTTTTCCCCTCCACTGGCAGCAGATTCGCTTCCACCTGCATTAAAGAAGATATCTTCTGCAGCACTCAAACTACTGGCTTTAATAGCCAAAATATCTCCTGATTCTATTTTCTGTTCAAACTTAAGATTATCAATGATAGATAAGCTGGTATCTTTTTTTATATTCTTGAAATATCCGCTGGACTGCGTAGTTACGCATGCGCTAAGAAGGTAGCTCACCAGCACAGCGAAAAGAAAAAACTGTATACCCGGGAATAATTTTTTTTGTCTGTACATAAGTAGTGAAAACCAATTAGCCTTAGTTTTATTTTTACCAAAAATCGGGAAAATTTATCGAAAAGAAACTATTAAAGTGCAATCTTGATTGCGGAGCAATAAGCAGCGAGATTAATAGGGGTAAACTGAAAACTTCTAAGCAACATCCCGTGACGCGGTTCTTTTTCTATAGTTGCTATATAAAACTAATGCTAAAATAAAAATAAAAAGTACATATAAATTGGAGTCTATAGGACAAGGCTCTGCAGGATCTGTACACGGATCTGGAGGTGGCGGTGCAGGTGGTGCCATCTGAGCATAGGAGAATTGCTGGCTCAGGAAAAGCACTGCTACAAGTATACCTCTATACAACATTGATTGCAACTTCTGTAGGCTCATTTAAAAATAGATTAGGCTATTCGAATATCTGATTTTTGCTTTCTAAAAATATCATCGGCTGTAGTATTTTTTAAAACTATTTTTGCCTTTGCTATTTATCCCTTACGGAATTGGAATAAAGGTAGAAGTTTTATTTCAATTCCGTAGCAGGTTACAGCATGTTTTGAAACTAACTTTTTTATTTCACGCGAGCAATACAATGGATTTGAAAGAACAAAACACCGTTTTACATTACAGACAAGCCACTAAGGCAGACCTTCCTTTTATTGTAGAGGTATATAACAGTATTATACAAAGCAGACAAGTAACTGCAGATCTGGAACCCATAACAGTGGAAAGCAGAATAGGCTGGCTGGAGGAACACAATGAAAAAAACCGACCTCTTTGGGTAGTAAGTACAGCAGAAGAGCATGTTGGCTGGGTGAGCTTGCAGGACTTTTACAGCAGACCTGCTTATGACGGCACTGTAGAGATAAGCATTTACATTCACCAGGACCACAGGAGATTGGGATATGGGAAAGATATCCTTCTACATACTTTGGGTGCTTGCCCTTCTATGGGCATCCGTGCGCTTACGGCATTTATTTTTGCAGCTAATACTTCCAGTATTCAATTATTTACCCAGTGTGGTTTTAAGCAATGGGGCTTGTTACCCGGCATCGCTATCCTCAATAGAAAGCCTATGGACTTAATAATTCTAGGAATAAAGCTCTAGATTTTATTGCCCGGTTTTCCCTGCGGGCGGCTTAGGGCTAGTCTTTTTAGGTTCTTGTTTTACCTCCGTTGTTTTAGGTGGCATAGTTGTTCCTTCCTTGGGCCCTTTATTTTCCGGCTCAGGCTTAGGTTTCTTTTTTATCAATGGAATTGTATCAACAAAATATTCTTCACCATTATCATTGAAAAAATCATCTGCATTGCCATTGCCGGCATCTTCTATCAGATTAAGGTCTACGGGCTTATTATTTTCATCATCATAAAATGTTGCATCAGCACTTATGGGATCTAGCTTGGCCTCAAGAGGAGCCTCAAATTCTTTTATACTACCGTAATTGAGCGATTTATCTGCATAGACTTTCTCCATAAACATACCCCACCGGGGGGCACTCATCTCTGCACCACCACTGGTACTGTATATTCTAATAAATGGATCAGCAGCACCAACCCAAGATCCTGCAAGTAACTCAGGCGTATAGCCAATGAACCAACCATCTGTATTGTCATTAGTTGTTCCTGTTTTACCTGCTTTCTCTACAGGTATATTATAGCTTTGTACTCTGCGGGCTGTACCGGATTGTATTACTCCCTGCATCATCTTTACCATAGTGTAATCATCTACTTCACCTATTACTTGCTTGCTCTGTGCTATAGGGAACTCATGCAAGAGGTTGCCATTCTTATCTTCTATTCTGCTTAGATATACTACGGAAGTATTATATCCTTTGTTGGGGAACATAGTATATGCCTGCAACATTTGCACAATAGGAATTTCTGCTGCTCCCAGTGCTAGTGAAGGGTAAGCTGCAAGTTTTACAGAGATGCCACAAGTGTGCGCAAACTCCACGAGCCTCTTGGCACCTATCATGGCTATAAGATGCCAGGCGGCACCATTTATACTCATAGCCAGGCATCGAGCCATAGTACCTCCCCCGCCTTTCACGGTTTTCCCATTGAGCGTGAGTGCCCCGCCACCTATGACAGTTTCTGGTCCATAGCCGGCATCTGTTACAGCCAAGGTATACAATAATGGTTTTATGGTAGAACCTACTTGCCTCATTGCCTGCGCATTATCAAACTTAAACCACTTATAATCAGGGCCACCTACATAAGCTTTTACTTCACCCGTGCGAGGGTCCATGCATACAAAAGATGATTGTAAGATAAGTTTGTGATGTTTTATAGAATCAAGCGGTGTCATCACGGTATCCATCTCATGATTCTTATCGCCTTTCCAGCTAAAGATTTTCATTTTTACAGGAACGGAGAAAGACTTTATGATGTCTTCTTCGCTTATTTCCTGCTCTTTCATATTCTTCCATCGCTCAGAATATTTCATAGCATTGCGAATAATGTTCTCTTTCCCTTTCCACAACCTATCACTTTGTCCGCGATACTGTGCGTCTATTCTATTCTGTAAAATAGGGAGGTGAGCGGCTGTAGCATCTTCTGCATACTGCTGCATTTTACTATCAATAGTAGTGTAGATCGTAAGTCCATCGCGATAGAGATTGTAGTTCTCCCCGGTCTTTGGATTAATGGTTTTGTCGCACCACTTTTTTATTTCATCTACTACACTTCTTCGGTAATATGGGGCGATACCTAATTCCTCATCTATCTGCTTATAATTGGTAATTAGTGGTTTTGCCTTAAAAACATCTGCTTCTGCCTGGGTAAGATAATGCTGTTTGGTATCCACCATACGATTAAGGACTGTATTACGTCTTATAAGTGCTTTTTCGCCACCCGTTATTGGATTATACCCATAGCCTTTTAGCATTCCAACCAGTACAGCCGCTTCTTCTGTTTTCAAATTTTTAGGTTCCTTATCAAAATACATAAGGCTTGCATTTCGTATTCCATACACATTGCCCCAAGCAGCTCTATTCAGATAAAGCGTAAGAATCTCTTCTTTAGTAAAATTTCTTTCCAGCTTTACTGCAATAATCCATTCCTTTATTTTATCCAACCCTCGTTTTATTATATTTCCCTTACCCTGATGTAAAATCATCTTTGCCAACTGCTGTGTAATGGGACTACCACCGCCATCGGTACCCAATCTAATTACAGCTCTTGCAACGGCAGTAGCATCTATACCAGAGTGCTCCAAGAAATGCTGATCTTCTGTTGCTATAACCGCTTGTACCACATTTTCAGGTATTTGCTCATACTTTACTTCACTTCTGTTCTCAGCATAGTATTTACCCATAAGTTTGCCATCTGCTGTCATAAGGGTAGATGCCAGGTCCGCCTCAGGGTTTTCCAGTTCTTCGAGCGAAGGCATCTTACCAAATAAGCCATAAGCAGCCATAATAAAAACAGCTACTACTGCAAGAAGACCAAAGAAGAAAAGTCTCCATAATATGCGAACTGACCTTTTCATAATTATGTTTTATATACTAATGAGAAATTACTATTAAGCAAATGAAATTTCTCTTTTATATTTGTTTATACTGTCTTGATCCTCAAAACTTTTCTCTAAAATGCGTTATCGTAATTCGAATTTAGCAATTTTAAATACCCTGTCAGGTTTTTATTTTTCTTAAGGACAGGAAGATTATTTTCTGATAGAATAATAAAGGAATATTTTTCTGCCGGCAACCAGGAAACTTCTCTTGGAGCGGCTATTCTTATCTTTTGATAATATTTAAAAGCTGCGTCGGCATCTGTAAAACTACCAACGAGCACTAATGCTTTTTCTGTACTTATTGTGTCCTTGTCTACCTTTAAAGTTTTGGTATAATAACTTTCTCCGTTATACCGTTGCAAAGCTCGTGCTGCTTCATTTACGTACACTATATCAACTTTATCCAGTACCATAGCCACATAGTGCAAGGCATTAGGCTCCAGCACAAAATCTTCTCTTATTAATCTCTCAGGTGTAACGAGGGTACTATCAGTTTTTACAGTAGCAACTGCCTGAGGTAAAGTAGTTGCGGGCTTAGCCTGTATAGTAGTTTGAGCCTGCTGTGCTTTAGGCTTTATAAAATTATCTGATACCACTATACGCTCATCTTCTTCTGCTCTTGTAACTTCAAGATTTGTAAGGTATGCAACAATCTCTTTTCTCCTCCGTAGTACATCTATCATGGTCGTGGCTTTTTGTGCCAATGACTCTTCCGGATATAATTTTATAATATTCTGTAATACACTTATGGCGCTACTGTCATCTTCCTGCTTTATGTGGTAAACAGACTCTATATACAAAAGCTGAGGTGTCCAGTAATTTGTGCCATACATACTATCTGCTTTCACTTTTTCTGCAATTGCCTGTTCAAAGTTTCCTTCTACAAATTGATTATAAATGGCAGCGTATTGCCTGGTTACAGCTTCATTTTTCCGCTCTGGCTGCAGCAGACCCGGATTTTGGATCATGACTGCCTGCTTACTTCCTGCAAAGTTATTGGTCACTGCATTCTTGTACTGAAGCGCCAGGCGATCATTCCCTAGTTTACTGTAGCAATAATATAAGCCCAAATTTGCTTCGGCTGCAAGGTTTCCATTAGAGAAACGACGAAGATATTCCTCATAAGTTTCTATCGCTTTTGGATAATCCGATAGTTCATTCTGAAAAATTCTAGCCTGTACAATAAGATTCTCTGCAATTACAGCATTACTCGAAGCCATCGCCTCCTCTGTAAGCGGTATACCAGCAAGCAGACCTTCATTACTTAGGGCATTGCTAATATCAGCCATGACACTATCTTTTCCTACAGCGCCAGGTGCATTAGGGTCACCCATATTGCCTGGATTCCCTGCACTTACAACTGCAGACCCTATACTTGCGGCATTTCTTCTCCAATTATCTACATTTTCTCTCTTACCCCAGGTGCGTTTAAAATCATTAAAACCTCTGCTTTTGGAAGCAGGATTATAAAAATACCAGTCTCCTTTGCTGTTATCGCCAAAGAGATCAATTTGAGTATTTGCGGTACCAACATTGGGAAGCACATTAGCGCCGTCATTAAAATTATCTTCTTTTACACCATTATCCTTTCGCAGCTTTCTTCCTAGCTTTTTTATATAACTATCGCGTTCTTCGCTACTGAGTAAGGCAATACGTTGAAGACTATCTTCTTTCTGAATAAGTGTAATTGTTTCCACCAGTCGGGAAAGTACTTCTCTCCTTATTTCCAGATCTGCAGCAGACTCCGCAATTTCCGGGTCTTTTAAATCTAAACTATCATAGAATGAGGATGCGCTTGCATACTTTCTTTGTGCGTAACTAATATCACCCATTTGCACAAAAGAATTACTCCTGTAAGCAGATGAAGGTATAGAGTAAGACAATCCTTTTGCATACAAACCCATGGCGTTTGCGGTATCTGGTCGCTGCATACTTAGCTCTGCTGCGGCATAATATATCGCATCTTCATATCCGTCATATTTTCCTTTTCTCCCCATTTTTATAAGCCTTTGTATGGCTTTGTCCAGCTCTGCAATATTTCCGCCTGTCCGTAGCATTTTAGCATCACTAAGTCGGGCATATATTTCGAGAATCGGACTCGTGGTATGCTTGGCAGCCTTTGCATAGTAATTAGAAGCATCGTCAAAGGATTCTGTCTTTTCATACAATTGAGCCAGAAGGTATTCCCAGCGGGCAAGATCTTGTTTGGTCTCTGCAGTGCTTAGCGCCTCTCGCAGGTAAGTAGCGGTGCTATCCCAGCGATCCTGACGGTAAAACCAATACGCTTTTACCTGTGCCAGATCATCCTTCAATCGCTTCGGGAGGTTTTTATCCTGTTCCAGAATATTAATGAGGCCCGCGGCATCTCCATAAGCATCCTTTTCAATGTAAGACCTTGTAAGCCAGATTAAAGCATCATTTCTCGTGGGAGGAATGGTAAAGATTTTCTTGGGTATAGTGCGTTTCTTTTCTTTGTTGGCTATGCTTAGCGTACCTTCTTCTGCAGATTCTCTACCACCAACTACCCTTCCATAATCGTCTTCTCCTTTCTTACGGGGATAAAGACTAAAATTGATAAATTGAAAAGTGAGTGCTGCAGAATCAATGTCTCCCTTGAGAAAATAAGCCTTTCCCATGAGCAAATACATATCATCTACAAAAGTACTACGAAGATCGTGCAGGAGAATACCGGCGTTGGACTTATAAATGACACTATCCAGCGGAACAGTCTGCGCCGCGGTAGCTTCTAATGTGTAAGGGTAAAAAGACAGCAGCTTGCCGTAATTATCCTTATGGCTATCTTTTGCGTAATCAATTACTTTTGTAAGCAACTGATCTGCATTGAAATAATAATTGTAGCGAGTAGTATTACTTTGCAAAAACTTACGAAACTTGGTCCATTTTTTCTCACCTGTTCTTTCTGAAGGCAGTTTTCTTTCCTCATATTCCTTAGGCTTTTTCTCACTACCAAAGGGATCTAAAGTCCAAGTGGCTTGTGCATTTGCACTAGAGGAAAAAGCAATAGTGATAAACAGGAAAATTTTTATAGAAAGCCGGAGTCCATGCATTGTAAATAAACGAGATAATTTAAGCGTGTAATATCGGTTTTTTTTCGCAATCTTATGGTAAACGAACGGATAGGGTGAAATATTTTATGAAAAACTTATTAGTTTAAGGAAATGAATTAGCCCATTTCCCACTACTCCTTTCTACAGAAATCAGTTCCTCAAAATCTCCAGAGCTTTCAATACCGTCTTGTCTTTTCTATTAGCTTCTTCAAAATAACCTTCTGTTCTAAAAAGCTGGCGGGCCAGGGAAAGTTTTAGAGCATCCTGCAAGAAAGAACGTTCAGCGGGTGATACAGGTCTTAGATCAATGGTATCCTTTTTAGCCAAAGCCTCAAAAAGTTGCCAGTTATCTTCTTTGAGCATATAATTCTGTACAAAAGTATTGGGCGATTTATATTTTGTAATAATAGAAGGGTTCTGCAGAAAGTACTGGTATCCATAGTCTGCTACAATTCCTTTGCTGTAAAGCTGAGCAGTGATCGTACTCCAGTTAAGAGAGTCAGCCGCCATATACACATCAGGGTTTATGCCTCCGTTACTATAGATGTATTTTCCGCCCATAGTTTTATAGCGATGTGCGCTATCAAGTTTAGAGCTATCACCTTTGCTATTTGTAGCTTCTGTCCTTCGATCGTATACTGCGTCATAGTAAGCTTTAGTGCCATTCTCATACGGGCGCTGTATGCTACGACCCACGGGAGTATAGTACCGGGCTATCGTGAGGCGCAAGGCGCTTTTATCGCTTAGGTTGTATTGCTCCTGCACGAGGCCTTTACCAAAACTGGTGCGTCCTATTATGGTAGCTCTATCCCAATCCTGCAAGGCTCCCAACAATATTTCGCTGGCACTGGCAGTTCCTTCATTTGCCAGTACTACAAGTTCCCCATCTTCAAACTGTCCTTGCCTGCGGGCACGATACTCTTTCTTTTTGCTATGGGCGCCTTCTGTATAGGTGATAAGTTTATCGCCCGATAAAAACTCATCCGCTATTTCCACCGCTTCATCTAGTACCCCGCCGCCATTGTCCCTAAGATCGAGAATGAGTTTGGTCATCCCTTTTTTCTTAAGTGAGTCAAGGTTGGTCATAAACTCACGATAGGTCTGGCTGCTAAATCTATTCAGTCTTATAAATCCTACTGTATCTGTAATCATATAAGCAGCGTCAATGCTTACCAGGGGTATGAGGCCACGGACAACCGTGGTATTGATGATTTTACTGCCTCGCATAAGCTGAATTGGAACTTTACTTCCCATTTCCCCCTTGAGTAGATTTTGTATTTGCTCCGCTTTAAGCGCTACGCCGGAGAGAATCGTATCACCCGCTCTTAGTAATTTATCCCCTATTCGCAACCCTGCTTTATCTGACGGACCTGCAGCAAGCACATTTGTAACGTGCAGCGTATCGCTTATCAGTTTGTATTCTATACCTATCCCAAAAAAGCTGCCCTGTATGTCTTCATTTATTCTTTGCAGATCTTCGGCCGGTATAAAGGCAGAGTGCGGATCAAGCTGCTTAAGCATAGCCAGAATAGCACTATCGCCTATAGCATGCATATCTACGTCATCTACATATTTATTGCGAATGAGCGAGACTATTTCTTCCAGCGGAGAGGCTTTCTCTACTGAGAAGAAATTGCGCCCGGGCATATTGCCTTTAATTTTAAAACCAATGAACATTCCGGCTATCATAGCTACACTGAGTAAGAGTGGTAGTAAAACCTGGAGTTTTTTCTTTTGCATACTTCTAAAAACCATTTAGGTGCATTACATTTACAATAATTGTAATGGCGGCGAAGATAATTTCTTTTTTGCTGGGATATATTTTAAATAGATTTTTAGGCGAAATTGTTTTCTCTCTGGCAAAATCAGTAGAAATTATCCATAAAATACATTAACCCAAAACAGATGAGTAGTATTTTAATAGCCGATAGTGGCAGCACTAAAACAGAATGGTGTCTTTTGAATAATGGAAAGAAAAAGACCATTTTTACGGCAGGGCTCAGCCCGTATTTCCTTACAGAAGAGCAGGTAACCAATATAATTACAAAAGAAGTAGCTCCTAAAACCAGAAATGCGGAAATAGCAGAAGTGTATTTTTACGGTACAGGATGCAGTAATACCCGGAATGTAAAAATGATGACAAAGGCTTTAAAGTCCGTGTACCCCCAGGCCGCAATTTCAGTAGATCATGATTTAATGGCGGCTGCCAAATCACTCTGTGGCGATGAAAAAGGTATAGCCTGTATCCTGGGAACAGGTAGCAACAGCTGTTATTATAACGGGAAAAAGATCGTAAAAAACAACCCGGGCTTAGGGTATGTATTAGGAGATGAAGGTAGCGGTGCTTATCTGGGAAAAAAGGTTATTCAATATTATATGTACAAGACCTTTGACGATGATCTGCTTGCACGATTTGAAAATAAATATAAAGTTACCGGCAATGATATTCTGGATGCAGTGTATAGACAACCGCTACCCAACGCATACCTGGCCAGCTATGTAGGCTTCCTGGCAGAAAACCGTGGTCATTATATGATAGAGAATATCATAGAAGATGGTATAAACGATTTTTTCTTCAACCATATTTACAAGTACAGCCAAAGCTGGAGCCTTCCTATTCATTTTACTGGTGGCGCAGCACACGAATTTAGAGACGTAATTGCAGACCTTTGCCATAGCTATGAATTGCAACTAGGGAAGATTATAAAGAATCCCATGATAGGTCTAATAGATTACCATAAATAAAAAAGTTTTCATAGTATTAACAGAAAAGAGTAAATTGGACTTGTATAATTCTGATTCTTCATCATTAAATCAATTAGTATGAAAGCAAAAACTCTACTTTCCTTTTTATTTCTAGCCTTTTCGGCTACAAGTTTTGCTCAAAGCAGCAACCGTGCTTATGCCATCACAGGCGATGGTATCAATAATTTTTTCTGGATGAATATCCGTGCTATTGATGTAAATAAGGGCACCGTGGACGAAACGGTCTTTGACCGTAATTCAACTTCTTATAGCCTACAAAATATTGGGAATAATAAAGTAACTATTGCACAAGAAAAGGCAGAAACTAATTTACAAAACGCAGAACACCCTACTGGCACTTTTGTAGCAGCAGCTGCATTGGATAAGCGCAGCAATAAACTATTTTTTATGCCTATGCGCATAGGAGAGCTTCGCTGGATAGACATGGATAAAAAAACGGACCAACCAAAATTCTATAGTGTTAAGGTTCCGCAAGTAAAGGCAGCCGCTGCAAATTGTGGCTGTACAGACGAATCTGGCAATATCACCAGAATGGCGATTGCTCTTAATGGCAAGGGCTATGCACTAAGTAATGATGGCAACACTTTTATAGAATTTACCACTAGCAATAATCCTACCATCAGAGACCTGGGCGGTCTTATAGATGCAGCAAGCAACGGCGACAAATCTGTGCATGAGCAAAATGCAGGATGGGGTGGTGATATCGTAGCAGACGCTTTTGGAAAGTTATGGCTAGTATCTGCACAAAGAAATATTTTTGCAATAGATATAGATACAAGAGAAGCAACCTACAAAGGAACTATCAAGGGCTTACCTGCTAATTACACTACAAATGGTGCCGCAGTAGATGCTGGTGGCAAAATAGTAGTATGCAGCGCCATCATGTTTAATGGTTATTTTGCTGTAGACGCTAATACGCTGGAAGCTGTAAAGCTAGAAGGATCAGACATGCAGTATAACGCTTCTGACCTTGCATCAAGCAATTTGCTTTTCCAAAAAGAGGCAGACGAATTATCCAAAAATGGAAAGGCTGTATTGCCAAAAATTGCAATGGATGCTAAAACAACTGTATTTCCGAACCCGGTTCGTACAGGCAACTTCAATGTACAATTACCTAAAGACGCTGAGGGAAGATTTAATCTCGTTCTTACAGATCTGAATGGGAAAGTATTACAAACTCAAATGAATTCATTAGCAAAAGGACAACAGGTTATTAATGTAAAAATGGCTGGTAAGCCTGCCGCAGGCACCTACCTATTGAAGGTGATTGATGAGGCTGGCAGAGTTGTGCTTACAGATAAAGTTATTGTTCAGTAATAAATAATTTATGAGTTGATGAAGGCATCAACTTTAATATTCTTGATTTTTGATTTTTTTTGACCGGAGTTTTTCGAAAGAAAAATTCCGGTTTTTTATGTGGGCAGATGTGATAAAAGTAAAGTGAGCAAGCAATTTATGGTTAATTTTTGCCCCATAAACTATTACTAATTATGTGTAATTAAACTAACTATATTTAAAAATGCTTTGGCACAATGTTTTATCTAATTGAAGGAAAATCTTAAACAAAATTTAAAACAAAAACCATGAAAAAATTACTTTTTGCTACTCTGTTAGTAGCAGCAATTGGGTTTACAGCCTGCAACGAAAACAAAACAGACGGTCCGGTAGAAGCGGCCAATGAAACTAACGAGCAAAAGATGGATGATAACGCCATGCCCGAGAATATGGAAGATGACGCCGAGTTTGCCGTAAAAGCTGCCGATGGTGGTATGTTTGAAGTTAGAGCAAGTGAACTTGCTCAGACTAAGGCAACTATGCAGAGCACTAAAGATTTTGCAGCCATGATGATAAAAGATCATGGAATGGCCAATCAGGAATTGATGAAAATAGCAGGAGAGCAGAATATTGCATTGCCCACGGCTATAGGCGAAGATCATCAGAAAAAATATGATGAACTAGCGGCAAAGTCAGGGAAAGAATTTGACAAAGCATATTGCGAAATGATGAAAGACGGACATGCTTCTACTGTTGATATGTTTGAGGAAGAAGCAAAAGACGGGAAAAATATGGCTTTAAAAACCTTTGCCTCCAACACACTGCCTACACTGAAAATGCATAAGGATAAGATAAATGCAATAGTGGATGCAATGAAATAATAAGTAATGACGTACTCGAAAAAATGCGGCTGAATAGTCGCATTTTTTTCTGTATTTGCCCGGTACACTTTGGTGCGCCACACTCATTTGCAAAGGTCATCAACTTTTGATGTTTTCCCTTGCTCCAATAAAAAAAATACTGGTCTGCATGGTTAAGAGACTAAAGTGGATGTCGCTATCCTAAACTCAATACAAATACTCAATACTATAAACATGAAAAATAAAAAAGAAGAAAAGCAGCCTTCGACACTAAAACAAGAACAACTGCAGGAGTATATGTCTGACGGCACAGATATGCCTCTTACAACCAACCAAGGGCTTAAAGTAAATGACACTAATAATTCGCTCAAGGCCGGGGAACGTGGTCCTACTCTGCTGGAAGATTTTTTGCTGAGGGAGAAGATCACCAACTTTGATCACGAACGAATCCCAGAGAGAATAGTTCATGCCAGGGGTAGTGGAGCACACGGGTATTTTGAACTATATAAAAATATGTCGGCATACACAAAAGCCGGGATCTTTAATGATACAAGTGGCACAACACCTGTCTTTGTAAGATTTTCTACGGTAGCAGGCTCCAAAGGTTCTACAGACCTGGCAAGAGACGTGAGAGGTTTTGCTGTAAAATTCTATACTGAAGAGGGTACCTGGGATCTGGTAGGAAATAATATGCCTGTATTTTTTATACAAGATGCCATGAAATTTCCTGACCTTGTACATTCTGTAAAACCCGAGCCTAATAAAGAGATTCCGCAGGCTGCTTCTGCCCACGACACATTTTATGACTTTGTCTCCCACTCTACAGAGACACTTCATAACCATATTTGGGCGATGAGCGACAGAGGACTTCCCCGTAGTTATCGTATGATGGAAGGCTTTGGAATACACACTTATAGACTTATAAATAAGGAAGGAAAGTCGCACTTTGTGAAATTTCATTGGAAGCCGTTACTGGGAGTACATTCTGTAACCTGGGAAGAAGCGGTAAAAATAAGCGGTGCAGATGCAGATTTTCACAGACGAGATCTGTGGGATGCCATAGACAGCGGACAATTCCCTGAGTGGGAACTCGGTTTCCAGATCATACCAGAAGAAGACGAGCATAAATACCCTTTTGATATCCTGGATCCGACGAAGCTCATTCCCGAAGAGCTAATTCCGGTAACGATCGTAGGAAAAATGACTTTGAATAAAAACCCTGAAAATTTCTTTGCAGAAACAGAGCAGGTAGCATTTCTGCCCGGGCATATTGTACCCGGCATAGATTTCTCCAACGACCCGTTGCTGCAGGGAAGGTTATTTTCTTACAGAGATACGCAGTTATCCAGGCTAGGTAGTCCAAACTTTCATCAGATACCTATCAATAAACCTATTGTTCCCCGGCACAATAATCAACGAGATGGACACATGCAGACAGAAATCCCAAAAGGACGAACGGCATATTTTCCGAATACCTTAGGTGGTGGATGCCCTCATTTATCCAAAGTTTCTGAAGGAGCTTTTGAGCATTATGCAGAGAAAATAGATGCGCATAAAATAAGATCGCGGAGTGAAAGTTTTAAGGACCATTTCTCTCAGCCTGCATTGTTTTACCGCAGCCTCTCTTCCTGGGAACAAGATCATGTAGCTAACGCATATAGCTTTGAGCTTGGGAAATGCATGAATGAAACTATCAAGCAAAGAATGCTTTGGCTTATAAGTCAGATCAATGAAAAACTGGCGAATATCGTAGCTACAAACCTGGGAATGCAGATTCCTGCATCCATAAATAATCCCATTAATCAAGCGATAGGCGCAGATGCAGATGTTGAGAAACATCAACCCGGACCTGCGGAAAATTATTTAGAAACATCACCTTCGCTTAGCCAGGCAAATACAAAATTTGAATCCATTGCTACAAGGAAAGTGGCTGTACTTGCTGCTGATGGTGTAAACGGAGCTCAATTGGATAAAATGAAAACATCCCTGCTTAAAAAAGGGGCAGTTGTACATATTATAGCTCCAAAAGGTGGTAAAATAACTGCAGCTAGTGGCAAGAAATCATACAATGTAGATGCAGCTATAAGTACTACAGAAAGCGTACTGTATGATGCTATATATATCCCGGGTGGAGAAGACTCTATAACAGAATTGCTAAAGGAAGCAAAGTATATAAAGTTTGTAAACGAGACGTTCAAGTATTGTAAAGCCATTGCAGCGGATGGAGAAGGCAAAAAATTATTAGATGCCAGCTTTGCTAAAAAATACCTCAAGGACTCCTCAATTCATATTGATGAGCCTGCTGGAAATTTTATTGAAAGTATTAAGAAACATCGCAACTGGGACAGAAGTAAGGTGGCAGAAAAAACACCTGTATAATACTTGAGCCTGTTTAATGTTAAAGACCATCACTTTGAAGTGATGGTCTATTTTTTTGTCGCTTAAATTATCACTGTTCATTAACGGAGTAGTAGTTTCTAAATACAGAGCTAAGTAAAATGAACTAATTTTTTAAATATTTGTGTATCGGTGTCAAAACTTGTTTAATGCCTCGGTTTATAATCAGGATCACTCATCATACTTTTGTTGTACAAGTAATATTTACCGTCCTTGTAGTTTTTCCAATAGCGCTTTCCCTCCAAATCGTAGTACAAACGACCATCCACAGCTTTTTTAGCTACAGCATCACTTAGAATAATAAATTTTGGAATTGTCTTTTTTACAGGAGCTGGTGGTTTGGGAGGAAGAGCTATTACAACAGTAACGGAATCTTTGGAAGATTCACTATCTGCTGAAGCCGAGGTGTTCTTCTCGTTTTTCTGTTTTGCAGGATTTATCTTTTTACCGCAAGCAGTCAATAATATAGAGAATAGAAATATTGCTACAGGGATTTTTTTCATAAAAAGAATTAAACAAGAATTCTACCAAAAAATTTACAACCCGTATTGCCTTTTTATATCGCGGGTGGTATCTCTTTCTTTAAGCGTTTCCCGCTTGTCGTAGTTTTTCTTCCCTTTGCCCAGTCCTATTTCCATTTTTGCTATTCCTTTATCATTTAGGAATATTTTAAGCGGGATTATACTGTAGCCTTTTTCTTTGGTCTTATCAAGCAGTTTATTTAACTCTCTCCTATTGAGCAACAATTTTCTTTCCTGCAAAGGCTCATGATTGGCTAAAGTACCAAAGGCGTATTCAGAAATGTGCAAACTTTTTACAAACAATTCTTTCTTATAAAAAATGCAATAGCTATCATTGAAACTCACTTTACCAGTACGAATAGCCTTTATTTCTGTACCCTGCAACACCATACCCGCTACATAGGTCTCTTCAAAAAAATAATCATGAAAAGCCTTTCGATTCTTTAGTTCTAGTGCTATGGGTTTCTTGCTCAAAACTTTATTTTAAATACTCGCTGGCACGAGTTATTTTGTTCACAGGTACTGTGTTATTTTATTTCGTAATTAATTTGCAAAGAAAGATAACACTTGCGCCAGCTTCTCTTTCAGGTCTTTTCTGTGTACTATAAAATCGAGAAAGCCATGCTCCAGCAGAAACTCGCTCCTTTGGAATCCTTCTGGTAAGTCTCTTTTAATTGTTTCTTTAATTACCCTTGGACCGGCAAATCCTATGAGAGCATCTGGCTCTGCAAAAATCACATCGCCCAGCATCGCAAAAGATGCCGTAGTACCCCCAAAAGTAGGATCTGTACACATTGATATGTATGGAATCTTAGCATTGCTCAGCAGTGTAAGCTTGCCACTGGTCTTAGCTAGTTGCATAAGAGAAAAAGCGCTTTCCATCATACGAGCACCTCCACTTTTATTTATAATCATAAAAGGAGTATTATGCTCAAGACAGTAATCGCAGGCTCTGCATATTTTTTCTCCCATCACACTACCCAGGCTGCCGCCTATAAAATCAAAATCCATACAAGCTATTACAAACGGATGTTTATTAAGCTTGCCACGACCAACTGTTATTGAATCATGAATATCTGTTTTTTTATAAGTCTCTTCCAGCCGTTTCTTGTAGGGTTTCAGGTCTACAAAGTCTAGTTCATCCTTGCTCACTATGTTAGCAAACATTTCGGTGTAATTGCCGCCATCAAATAAAATGGAAAAATATTCTAAACTGCCAATTCTATTATGATAGTCGCACTGCGGGCACACGTACAGGTTTTCTGCAATGTCGTGCGCCGTATCAGTATGCTTACATTTTGGGCATTTTACCCACAAACCTTCCGGCGCATCCTTTTTATCTCTGGTAGAAGTAAGAATTCCCTTCTTAATTCTCCTAAACCATGTTGTTTTATCTTCTCCCATATCAAAGTCATAATTGCCAAAACTGGAACTAGTATCTAATTCATTATTCATAAAAAATATGCTTTAGGCATTTCTATTAATGCAGTTGAGGTCGTCAAAACAAACCTCTAATCTCTTTGCAAAACTTTCCTCCGCTTTTCTCAGCCACACTCTTGGGTCATAATATTTTTTGTTTGGCTTATCATCACCATCAGGGTTGCCTAGCTGCGTTTGCAAAAAGGCTTCATTGCCCTTATAGTAATTTAAAACTCCTTCCCATGAGGCCCACTGCAGATCCGTATCCAGGTTCATCTTTATAGCTCCGTAGCCTATTGCTTCTCTGATCTGATCTTGCGGAGAGCCACTACCACCATGGAATACATAATATACCGGCTTATCTTCTGAGGTACCTAGCTGCTTTTTTACATACTCTTGCGAGGTATGCAAAATCACTGGTCGAAGCTCTACATTACCAGGCTTGTACACACCATGCACATTGCCAAAGGCTGCAGCTACAGTAAATAAACTTCCTACCTCACTTAGTTCTTTATAGGCATGCCATACATGCTCTGGCTGTGTATATAATTTTTCATTATCTACATCCGTATTGTCGACTCCATCTTCCTCGCCACCGGTTACGCCCAGCTCTATCTCTATACCCATACCCAGCGGAGCAAGTCTTTTATAAAATTCTACAGAAGTGCTTATATTTTCTTCAAGCGTTTCTTCGCTAAGGTCTAGCATGTGAGAGCTGTACAGCGGTCTGCCATTTGTTTTATAAAAAGATTCCCCAGCATCTATCAATCCGCTTACCCATGGTAGCCACTTCTTAGCCGCATGGTCAGTGTGTAATACCACCGGCACTCCGTAATCTTGCGCTACATTATGTATATGAAGCGCAGCAGATACTGCTCCTTTTATATTTCCTTGTAATTGATCATTGGGCATTCCTTTACCAGCCACGAACTGTGCCCCACCATTGCTAAATTGTATAATAATAGGGGAGTTTACTTTTGCGGCACTCTCTAAGCTGGCATTGATAGAATTTGTCCCTATGCAGTTGACAGCAGGCAGGGCAAATTTATTTTCTTTTGCATCTTTATACAAGGCTTCTAGTTCATCGCCAAACAACACACCGGAATTGTATTTACTCATAATAGTTCTATTGATTTTTTACAAATGTAAGAAAATGGGAAAGTTAAAAGTAAGGTTTCCCATTGGCAAAAGCAAAAGCTATTTCTTCCTTCATTTTATGTAGATAATCCAGCCCTTGCAGCATACGGCTTCCGTACCAGCTACACATTTCTCCATCTACAAGTCTGATTAGCTTTTCGGGCAAATGATTTTTTAGCTCCTGTATATGCTTTTCACTAAATGGATAAGGCTCGCTACTCAATAAAATGAGCTGCACATCTTCTTTTTGCAACCTTTCTAGAGTAACCGAGGGATATCTTGTTTCTGTGCCAAAAATATTTTTAAAGCCGGCTAGGGAAAGCATGCTATGTATAAAAGTATCTGCGCCAATGGTCATATAGGGTTCCTGCCAAATGAGGTACGCTGTAGGAATATCATCAAGGTTTATAATACTTTTAAACAATGATACTTTTTCCTCAATTGCTTTTACCAAGACCTCACCTTCTTTTTTTCTATCACAAATTGTCGATATATCTGCAATCATTTGTGTGGCAGATGTAATATCCTTCACATCCGTAACTAAAACTGGATATTTTTTGGCCAATTCTTCAATGGCTTCTTTTTCGTTTTCTTCTTTATTGGCAATAATAAGATCCGGCAAGAGTGTATCTATCCTATCTATATGTAAATTTTTTGTACCTCCTACAATTTTTTTTGATTCCCGCCAGTGAGCGGGGTGTACGCAAAATTTAGTGATTCCTACTACTTCATCTGCAAGCCCCAGGTAATACAATAACTCCGTTTGCGAAGGAACGAGCGAGATGATACGCAGTGGAGGAACGGTGAGTTGATGTGTGCCTGAAAAAATGATGAGGAATAATTTACAAGTTTTAAAGAATTGATCTTAACAAAAGAGTATTGTGCGTATAAAACCTATATAGCTATTAGCACAGCAAAATAATCATCCCTTGCGAAATCCCCACTTCAACATCTCTTTCCAGCTAGGTTTCTTGCCGTACATCAGAATACCGGTGCGGTAAATTTTTGCCGTAACCCAGGTAAAAAATAAGAAACAAGCTATAAGCAAGATCATAGAAGTCGCCATTTGCCATACCGGAATATCGTAAGTAATCCTACCCATCATAACTATAGGAGATGTAAGCGGAAAAATACTACCAAAAATAGCGAGGGTACTATGTGGCACATTTACTGCCTGCATCATGATCACAAACCCAAGGATAATGGGCATCAGTATTGGGAACATCAATTGCTGAGCTTCTTGCTGGTCTTCGCTTACCACACTACCTACGGCAGCAAATAAAGAAGCATAAGTAAGATAGCCGCCTATAAAGTAGAACATAAAGGATAGTCCTATCTTAAGGAGTGGGAGAGAAGAAATTCCTTGAGTAATTGTTGCCGCCATAGAGGTAGTCTCCTCTGGGGAAACGGAATTCATTTTTTGCATTAGTTCTGGAAAAATAAGCGGAACTACCGCCTGCGCCAATACCGTAAGCACAATCCATATACTAAACTGCGTAAGACCTACAGCACCTATACCCAAGATCTTACCCATCATAAGTTGAAATGGTTTTACAGAACTCACTACAACTTCTGCAATACGATTTGTCTTTTCTTCCATAACTCCACGCATCACCTGTGCTCCGTAAATGATCATCATTATATATATAAGCATACCGCAAGCAAAAGAAACTGCGTAAGCTACTCCGGCTACGGATTTCTTGGAGCCATCTTTTGTGTCTATGGTATTCTCAATGTTTACAGAGGCATTCAATTTTTTATACGACTCTGGGTCTATGCCTTGTATTTGCAATCTTTTGTCGAGAATAACATTATCCACCATATTCTCTATTCTGCTGGTAGTCGTAAGACTAAGAGAAGACTGGCTGTGAATCACAATCCCAGTAGGATTATCTATATCTAACTGAGGAATTTGTAAGACCGCATCATAGCCTTTGTCTTTATATCCTGTGCTTATTGCGTCCGCATCGGCAGATTTTATAAGGTCATATTGAATACTTTCTTTCTTACTGCTAGCAAATAAACTGTCAGAAAAAATGCCCGCTTTATCTACCACTGCTATTTTTTGCTGGTCGCTACTTCCTTTAAAAGCAATCATTAGAATAACAGCATAGAAGCCTACCATCACTAGAGGCACTGCTATAGTTGTGATAAGGAAAGACTTTTTTCTTACTCTTGTAAGGTACTCTCGTCCTACTATTAATCCTATCTTATTCATCGCTAAAAATTTTTCTGTAATTACTTAGTTCTTGTAAATTCCCTGGCATTTGCAGTGCCCTCTACCAGTTTTATAAAAATGTCATTTATAGTAGGCATTACTTCTTCAAAGCCATCAATTTGTACACCATTTTCAATAAAATATTTGAGTACATCGTTACTTTGCACACCCTTGTTTAATTTATATCGAAGGGTATCTGGTTTGTGGTCTACTACATCAAAAAGGGAGGTCATCATGTTTTCTGCTACAGTACTTGCTGTGAGCTGAAAGACATTGTCCTTATACTGCTGCTTCACATCATTTACAGTTCCGTCCAGCACTTTCTCACCTTTGTTTATCATTACGATATGGTCACATATCTCATCTACCTGACTCATACGGTGTGTACTAAAGATGATGGTAGCACCATTCTTTGCCAGTTCAAAAATTTCTGCTTCTATAAGATTGGCATTCACAGGATCAAGGCCGCTAAAGGGTTCGTCTAATATTATAAGAGAAGGATTGTGTGCCACAGTGGTTACAAACTGCAGCTTTTGCTGCATTCCCTTACTTAGGTCTTCTACTTTTTTATCCCACCAGGATTGCATTTCTAATCTTGTGAACCATTCCTTTACTCTTTGCTCAGCATCTTTACTTTTAAGCCCTTTGAGCCTGGCGAGATAGACTGCCTGCTCGCCTATTTTCATTTTCTTATACAAACCCCGCTCCTCAGGCATATAGCCTATTTGTATGGTATCTTCTAAAACATTAAATGGCTTTCCATGAAAATTTATACTGCCACTATCTGGCAAAAATATTCCGGTAATCATACGCAGCAGAGTTGTCTTACCAGCTCCATTGGGTCCAAGCAAACCAAAAATACTTCCTGCTTCAATCTTAAAACTAATATCATTTACCGCCTTTTGAGTAGCAAATTGTTTTACTAAATTGTTTACTTCTAATAATGCCATTCTGTTCTTTTTTACTTTGATGCAAATGGAAATGAAAATGTTACAAACTTATAAAGTTTTATTTTGGGAGGAAAACTTTGCAGCTATTTTTTCTGCCACTTGCTCGCCATCTATTGCGGCGCTTACTATGCCGCCCGCATAGCCCGCACCTTCTGCGCAAGGATAAAGGTTACTTATATGAATATGCTCCAGCGATTCTTTATCTCTGGGAATACGCACCGGGCTGCTTGTTCTACTTTCGGTAGCCACTACCACAGCTTCATTTGTATAATACCCTTTTAGCTTTTTACCAAATGCCTTAAAGGCTCCTACTAATCTTTTGTACACAAAGGGTGGTAACGCTTCAGAGAGTCTGGCCGATTTCAAACCCGGGATATAAGAATTTGCCGGCAGGTCTTCAGAAAGTCTGTCTTTGCAGAAATCAATAAGCCGCTGTGCGGGCGCTACAAAATTTCCTCCTCCTAATTTATATATTCCTGCTTCTACTTTTTCTTGAAATTTTAAGAATAACAGTGGGTCATTATCATCAGCCTCGGGCATATATTCGAGTACTTCTTGTTTTTGTAATTCTACAACTATGCCACTATTAGCGTAAGGGTTATTTCGCTTTGATGGGCTCCAGCCATTCACTACCAGCAACCCAGCCTCAGTAGCCGCAGGGGCTATGATGCCGCCCGGACACATGCAAAAAGAATATACACCCGTCCCTTGTATTTGCTGCACGAGGCTGTAACTGGCAGGAGGCAAATATTTACTTTCTTCCTCCGCCTCTTCTATCTGCGAGCTTTGCCCATATTGTATATTATCTATGAGGCCTTGCTTATGCTCTACCCTGACGCCCAAGGCAAAAGGTTTTTGCTCAATAGATATGCCTCTCTTATATAACAAATGAAAAATATCTTTCGCGGAATGGCCTGTTGCCAAGATGTAATGCGCTGCGCAGTAATAATCTCCACCCTCACAAAGCACCTTCTCTATCTTGCTGTCGTTTACTATAATATCTACTACTTTTTTCCTAAAATGCACCTCGCCCCCGCTGGCGAGAATCTGCTCCCGGATAGCAGTAATAATTTTGGGTAGTTTATTTGTGCCAATGTGTGGATGAGCATCATATAAAATATTTTCTGCAGCGCCAAAGTGAACAAACCTATCTAGTATACGGGCAATACTGCCCCGCTTACCACTTCTTGTGTATAGCTTTCCGTCACTATAAGTTCCTGCCCCTCCTTCGCCAAAACAATAGTTACTGTCCGGGTCTACAATTCCTTCTTTGTTGAGCGTAGCCAGATCTCTGCGACGGCTTTTTACATCTTTCCCCCTTTCCAGCACAATAGGTTTTATGCCTAACTCTATAAGTCGTAGCGCGGCAAACAAGCCGGCAGGTCCGGCACCTATAATTATACAATGGGGTGCAGCCGCTCCTACTAGGTCATATTGCAATGGAGGAATCGCCGGTATTTTTTCTTCACGGGAAAACACTTCAATCTGCAAGATGATTTTGATCATCTTTGACCGGGCATCAATAGAACGCTTTACAATTTTATAGTGAAAAATATCTTGTACCTGCTTTCCTAGCTTCTTGCGGATCGCCTCTTTAATAGCGATATCGTTTGTAGCAATATCTGAAGGTAATTGTATCGTTATTGTTGTAGCCAATTTATTCTCGTATACAGTTATAAAAAAAGGTAGCGCAAAGCTACCTTCTATAATTTAATAAGAAATCTGATTTTTAGAATGGAAGATCATCTACGGCATCTGGCGGTGTAGATGAAAACGTATCTAATGGCTCCATATATTCATTATCACTATTGCTACTTGTTTTGTTGCCTAGTATTTGTTCTATACGCCAAGCATCCAGGTTAGAGAAGTATGAGGTTTTACCATCACGCTCATATTTATTACCACGAATATTGAAGTATACTTTTATATCATCGCCCACGTTTACAGAATCAAGCATACTTGTTTTGTCCTGCGTACATTGAAACTTTACATAGTTTACAAATGTTCTTCCGTTAGCATCTTCAGACTTTTCTACAGCGAACTCTCTTATTTTAAAAGTATCTGTTTTCTGTACGGTATCAAATTTCTCAATTAGCTTTCCTGTAAGTTCGTAACTCATATTTTATATAAATTTTATTATCAAAAATAAGAGAATAAAGTCACATTAATCCCATTATCTGTTGTATATTAATTGCCAGGTCAAACGAACAAAAAGAGTACAAAACTTGCATTCGTATTTTTTTCCCGTGGAGAAATAATTTTTGAAATCATAGAAAAATGAGATATTGAATCACAAAAGCATGATGGCAGTAGGTTAGCAGAGCTCTAAATAGAAAAACTGCATTTTATTATCATAGGAGCGCCGCTATAAATTAAAAATATGAGGAATAAAAAGTTTTTTTTTTCAACATTTTATTTTGATATTCGCTCTCCCGTAAAAGTTTTAGAAACATTCATTTTTTGTTTTGTGACATCGATTTTTTCCGGTACTAAATTTTAAGACTTAACTCATTATAAACCACTAAACAAGCAATGGATAAAGCATTTGATAAAGTATGGGCTTCATGTTTAGAGATTATCAAAGACATTGTAGAGTGGCAACATTATAAGACTTGGTTCGAACCTATAAAACCCGTAGCTTTAAAAGAGCAAGTGCTCACAATACAGGTTCCAAGTCAGTTTTTCTTTGAATACCTAGAGGAGCATTATGTTTCTCTTCTGGCGAAGACGCTGAAAAGAGAATTAGGTAAAGATGCCAGACTAGAGTATCGGATAATGGTAGATAGTGGCAATAGCAGAAATAGCGCGCAAACTACGGACCTGCCAGGCCAGGGGTACAAGTCTTACAGTAACAACGAAATGGATTTTCCACTCATAATAAATAACCCTGTAAAGAACCCGTTTGTAATACCGGGTCTTAAAAAGATGCAGATAGATCCGCAGCTTAATGCCGCGTATGTATTTGATTCTTACATAGAAGGAGATTGTAATAGAGTAGCTCGTCGTGCCGGTAAAACAGTAGCAGAGAAACCCGGGGGGACTTCCTTTAATCCATTGGTTATTTACGGAGGAGTGGGTCTTGGTAAAACACACCTGGCCCAGGCTATAGGAAATGAAGTAAAAAGATTGCACCAGAATAAGGTTGTGCTATATGTAAGTTCTGAGAAATTTATAAATCAGTTTATAGACCATGGTCGCAATGGCGCCATCAATGACTTTATACATTTTTACCAATTAGTAGATGTGCTTATTATAGATGATATACAATTCTTTAATAGAGCAGAAAAATCTCAAGATGCCTTCTTCTCTATTTTTAATCATTTACACCAGAGCGGCAAACAACTCATTCTTACAAGCGATAAATCTCCCAAGGATCTTGAAGGGGTACAGGAGCGTTTGCTCAGCAGATTTAGATGGGGGCTTAGTGCAGACTTGCAGCTTCCAGATTATGAAACCAAGATAGAAATCCTGGAGCATAAGATGAAGAAGGATGGACTAGATATGCCGCATGAGGTTGTAAAGTACATAGCTTATAATATAAATAGCAATGTACGGGAGCTGGAAGGAGCGCTTATTTCCTTGCTGGCGCAGTCTTCCCTCAACAAAAGAGAGATAGACCTCGAACTTACAAAGCGTGTACTACGCAATTTTGTAAAGAGCAGCAGCAAAGAGATTACGATAGATACCATTCAGAAAATGGTATGTGAGTATTTTGATGTAGAATATGATAAGCTTTTGCAAAAAACAAGAAAGAGAGAAATTGTACAAGCTCGCCAGATAAGTATGTTCTTATCTAAGTCCTTTACTAAAAACAGTCTTAAAACAATAGGCGAGCATTTTGGTGGAAGAGATCATACTACAGTGATACACAGTTGCCAAACGGTAAAAGACCTTATGGACACCGATAATTTATTTAAAGAAAGTGTAATTGAATTACAGCAGAAAGTACAGCTTGCTGCTATGTAGTTTTGAAGAAAATATATTCCCAAATGGGAAGAGAAATTGATCCTGCTTCATAGCAGGATTTTTTTTGCAAAAAACTTGCAAGAAATTGAATATTCTTTTGGCTGTTAAATAATACAACTGTATTTTTGCCACCCTGTAAAAAGGCAGGGATATTGGAGAGATGCCTGAGTGGCCGAAAGGAACGGTTTGCTAAATCGTCGTACGGGTTAAACTGTACCGTGGGTTCGACTCCCACTCTCTCCGCAGTTCTTTTTGGAAAGAAGTAGGTTAAATTTTTCCGCCTAGGCGGAACGACTCCCACTCTCTCCACCACTGCTTATAAAATAACCGGTATAAGTGGTTTTAAAACTAAGTTCGGGATGTAGCGTAGCCCGGTTATCGCGCCTCGTTTGGGACGAGGAGGTCGCAAGTTCGAATCTTGCCATCCCGACTAAAACAAATTAGAGCTCTGCAATTTTTTGCAGGGCTTTTTTTATGCTTATTTAAAAATGACATTTTTTATCTAATAGCCACTTCCTTTCTTATCTTCGATTTTATGCAGGAAAGATTTAGTTACTATAACCTTTACACATTCACAGAAGCTGTTTTTACAAAGATGGGCTGTAAAGTTGTTGATGCTAAAACCGCCACAGAGGTGCTTTTGAGCGCAGATCTTCGTGGGGTAGACTCGCATGGTATTGCTCGCCTCATAGGGTATGTGAGACTTTGGGAGAAGGAAAGAATCAATGCCAAAGCAATCTGCTCCGTCATTTATGAAACACCTAGTACCGCTGTGGTAGATGCTGATGAAGGGCTAGGTCTTGTATCTGCTCCTTATGCTATGCAACTGGCTATAGACAAAGCAAAACAATGCGGTACAGGATGGGTAAGTGTGCAAAATAGCAATCACTTTGGTATAGCTGGGTGCCATGCTATGATGGCATTGCCGGAAGACATGATAGGCATTGCTATGACCAATGCTTCTCCACTTGTAGCACCTACATTTTCTAGAGAACGGCTATTAGGAACAAACCCTATTGCAGTAGCTATTCCTGCTGGCTCCTACCCTGCTTTTGTGGCAGATTTTGCTACTACAACTGCTGCTAATGGCAAGCTGGAAATTTTACAAAGAAAAGAACAAGATGCGCCACTAGGATGGATACAGGACGAAACTGGCGTTCCTACGAAGAATGCGTCGGCACTTAAAACTGGTGGAGCTTTACTTCCACTTGGTGGCACAAGAGAACAAGGCAGTCATAAGGGTTTTATGCTGGGAAGTATTGTAGATATATTTTCTGCAATCTTAAGTGGAGCCAACTATGGCCCTTGGGTACCACCATTTCCTGCGTATGTGCCAATGCCGGAGAATCTTCCTGGCAAGGGAATTGGACATTTTTTTGGAGCTATGCGGGTAGATGCATTTCGCCCGGCAGAGGCGTTTAAAAAAGATATGGACAAGTGGATAGAGCGAATGAAAGCCTCCAAAACAACGCGAGAAAATACGCATGTTGTTATTCCTGGTGAGCCGGAAAGAATAATGGAGGAAGAAAGAAAAACGAAAGGTATTCCCCTGCTGGCTCCCGTGATAGAAGAAATGAAAGGGCTAGCAGAGAAGTTTGATGTAAAAATGCCTCTGGCAGAGTAAAAAGTAAAAAGTAAAATTAGATAGGAGACCTGTTGTAGGGTTGAGAGTTCAAAATAACAGAATATGAAAGTGATGAAATTTGGCGGCACAAGCGTAGGCAAGCCAGAAAGAATGATGGAAGTAGCAACGCTTGTAACTGCAGATAGCGCAGCAAAGATTGTAGTGCTGAGCGCCGTAAGCGGAACAACCAACGCACTGGTAGCAATAAGCGATTTGGCCGCCAGTAATAAGAAAGAAGAAGCTGCAGAAAATATAAATGCGCTGTATGAGAAGTACGTCGAATTTTTAGAGTCTTTACTTCAAACAGAAGAATGCAGAGCAAAAGCGCATGAGGTACTAAAAGAGCATTTTGAATTTCTTCATATTATTTTGAAGATATCCTACAGTGAGGCATTGAATAGGGACATACTTGCCCAGGGAGAATTGCTAAGTACAAAATTTTTCTCTTTATATCTGGAAGAAAAAAATATAGAGCATCTATTATTGCCTGCTCTTGATTTTATGACTCTAAATAAAGAAGAAGAGCCAGATGTTGAAAGCATAAAGGAAAAGCTTTCAAAAATTCTGAACGAGAATAGATCTTGTACCCTCTTTGTAACGCAAGGCTATATCACAAGAAATGCAAAAGGAGAAATCGATAATCTAAAAAGAGGCGGTAGTGATTACACTGCTTCGTTGGTAGCTGCTGCTATACAAGCAGAGGTGTGTGAGATATGGACGGACATAGATGGAATGCACAATAATGATCCCCGCATCATAAAAGACACAAAAGCGATAGAGCAACTCAGCTTTGATGAAGCTGCAGAGCTGGCCTACTTTGGTGCAAAGATCCTACACCCGGCCAGCATATGGCCGGCACAGCTTTATAATGTACCCGTTCGGTTACTCAATACCATGCAGCCAGATGCAAAGGGTACACTAATCTCCGAAGATGCGGGAAGCACAGGCGTAAAAGCAGTAGCAGCAAAAGATAATATCATTGCCGTGAAAATTAAGAGTAGTAGAATGCTCTTAGCGTATGGTTTTCTAAGAAAGGTATTTGAGATTTTTGAAAAATACAAGACTCCGATAGATATGATAACCACCAGTGAAGTGGCCTTATCTCTAACCATAGATGATGCAGAAAACCTGGAACAGATAGAAAATGAATTACAAAAACTAGGCTCCGTATTTATTGACAGGGATCAGACAATTGTGAGCGTAGTGGGTAATGAAATAGCAGAAACGAAACCTATCCTTGATAAATTATTTACAGCATTGTCATCTGTTCCCATACGTATGGTAAGCTATGGCGGAAGTAAGCACAACATTTCTATACTTATACCCAGCGAACATAAAACTAAAGCACTGCAACTTATTCATGCAGGAATTTTTTCTTAGCTAAGCTTGATACTAAATCGTAGAAAAATAAAATTCATAAGCCAAGCGGGGCCAGTAAGCAGAAACTGCAAATCCTTGAGAAAAAAAGGTTTTTTGCCTTCAACTTTGTGGCCATAAAATTGACCAATCCAGGCGAGGACAAATATTGTAACGGCAATTATCCATGGCTGCATAGTGCTGTTATTCTCAATAGCTATCCAGCCAAAAATACACGAGGCACCAAATGCAATCATAGAAATTCCTAGTAAATTAGAAAGTCTGAAATAATATAAAACTGCTAAGGCCAAGACTATAATAGCCAGACTAAGGTAAAAACCGCCTTCAGAGACAGGAAATTTTACCTGATGTAATAGTCCGACCAGGGAGAAAAATATTGCTGGAACGCAAATCCAATGTATCAGTTTATTGGTTTCGTTCTGGTGACTTTCGCCATATTCTTGCAGGAGAGACTTTAGCTTACTCATGTGTGTCTGCTTTGTAATTATCTGTAAATGAAGCACTCTCCAGGGATTCGCTTTGCTTGAGAATGAGTCTTCTTAAAGTGGCCCTGTTTATGGAAAGGAGCACAGCTATAAGTATTATTTTTCCTGCTGCAATAAAATATGTCATTGAGAAGCCCCCTTCCCATAATCCATTTGCTTGCTTGTATTTAAAAATAGTTTCTTGAGCATAGGCGTGAAAAATACACCAGAAAGCAGCAAGTAGGAATACTACGATTAAGTACCTTGTATGACTCAATTGTAAGCTCACAAAGTTGGCAGCCATCCACAAAAGCACTACGGAAATGAGACCAGCAGTGTAAAACTGCGAACTTGCTTTTTGCAAGACAGGAGTTAAGTTATCAGGAAGAATAGTAACAAGAGTTTTGCTGATGAAATTGTAAGCAAAATATAGCAGGAAGAAGAAAGACCCTATGGAAAGAAACCTAATCAGCTTTTTATATTTATATATACTTTCTGCCATGAATATTATTTTAAGCAATTATTTTTGTTAGTCATCACAAGCTAATTGTTAAAGTCTTAATTCTATCTCGTGAGAAATTTCTGCAAAGTAAATATATGTATTCTGCCGGCAGGTTAAAATATTTCCGTTTTTTCGTCTTCGAATTATAGGCTACTATTTGCATATTTTTATAAGTGAGCGTAGTTGCTTTTTTGGAAACGAAGCAAGAAATATCATCTGTTGACAGAATGCAAAACAAATCAGCTCGTGATCGCAAGTCCTCAAATTCCCTGAGATAATACTTTTTATACCAATCTGTTTGAGTCATGGCATCCTTGTAAGGCAGAAATATTATTGTATCCGCCTTAAGTTTTGTTTTGCATTTCCCGCTTTTTCCCTGTTTCTCTTCTAAAGTGAAGGTATAAGTGCCTTCATTAGACTTGCCGCTCTTCCAATCTACATCCAGTAAAATTCCACTTGCACCATCAAATGGACAATGCTGTCCGAATGTCTGACATATAGCTATCAGCATAAAACCAGCGATAAAAATAGCAAGCTTCATAATTGTTTCTTTTTGGCATCAAATCCTGAGCGAGCTTGCTACTATTGCAGTGTAGTCAACAAAGGTTAAATATCCAACTACTAATTTAATAAATATTGACTTACCGGTCTACAATCTTTACTATCCTCCCCTGCAATGTAATTTACTTTTATTATTTCTGCAACCCACTTATTAAAAGCCATACTGCGATAAAACCTCCCTTCCAATAATATATTTTAATAAAAATTAGTAAAAAGAGCAACGATCTACCTCACACCGTCGTCTAATAAGTGGTTTTTCATTTGATAATAAATTTACTCGGGCGGAAATTTCTATTTATGTCCTTTTTTGCCCCTACATAGTCCCAAAAAAAATGCCGGCAGTAGCCGGCAGTTCAAGTTCTTACTATTATTGCTTTATTCAGTATTTCCACCTAAGCCATTACCAATAAACTCACGATTCATACGGGCTATATGAGATACAGAAATACCTTTAGGACATTCAGCTTCGCAGGCATATATGTTGGTACAACTTCCAAACCCTTCTTTATCCATTTGAGCTACCATATTTTTTACTCTGCTTTCTCTCTCCGGATCTCCTTGCGGCAATAAAGCCAGTTGACTAATCTTAGCACCGGTAAATAACATAGCACTACCATTTGGGCAAGCAGCTACACAAGCTCCGCAGCCTATACATGCTGCAGCCATAAAGGCTTCATCACTATTTTTTTTATCTATTGGGATCGCATTTGCATCTACAGGATTTCCTGTATTTACACTTACATAACCTCCTGCCTGTATTACTCTGTCAAAAGCACCTCTATCTACGATAAGATCTTTTACAACTGGAAAAGCTGCACTCCGCCAAGGTTCTACCACGATAGTATCGCCATCCTTGAAGGCTCTCATGTGCAGCTGACAAGTGGTGTTTTGTTGCCACGGACCATGCGGTTGTCCATTGATGTGCATGCTACAGGTACCACAAATTCCCTCGCGGCAGTCATGATCAAATGCAATTGGTTCCTTGTCTTCATTTATCAGCTGCTCGTTAAGCACATCAAACATTTCCAAAAAACTCATCTCAGAAGAAATCTTATTTACTTTGTAAGTTTCAAATTTTCCTTTTGTCTTGTTGTTTTTCTGCTTCCACACTTTGAGCGTGAGGTTCATATCGTAGTGTTCCATATTAAATGCTTTCTTTATGATATCAAAAAATTCTAGTTATAAGTTAGTATTGCCACTCTTATTTATAACTCCTTTGTGTTTGCTTCACAATGTCAAACTGCAAGTGTTCCTTATGTAATTCCCAATTGCAGTTTTCTTTATATTCCCAGGCTGCAACGTAGCTGTATTCCTCATCTCTACGTTTTGCTTCCCCTTCTTCAGTTTGGCTTTCTTCTCTAAAATGTCCTCCACAACTCTCATTCCTGTCAAGCGCATCCAAACACATGAGTTCTCCCAGTTCCAGAAAATCGGCTACTCGACCTGCCTTGTCTAGTTCAGAATTAAACTCGTCTGCTGTGCCAGGCACTCTCACGTCTCTCCAGAACTCTTCTCTAAGAGCACGTATTTCTACAATAGCTTCTTGCAGACCTTGTGCATTACGAGCCATTCCGCATTTGTTCCACATTATAAGACCCAACCTTTTGTGAAAACTCTCTACAGACTTAGTTCCTTTTATTTGTAAAAATTTATTTATTCTTCCCTGCACTTCCTGCTCAGCCGCTTCAAAAGCCTCATGTGTTGTAGGAATAGCATTGGTTCGGATTTCATCTGCAAGGTAATTACCGAGGGTGTAGGGAATTACAAAGTAGCCATCCGCTAATCCCTGCATAAGTGCAGAGGCACCTAATCTGTTGGCTCCATGATCGCTAAAGTTAGCCTCGCCAAGCGCATACATACCTTGCACTGTCGTTTGCAATTCATAATCTACCCATACACCGCCCATTGTATAATGCACGGCAGGATAAATTCTCATAGGCATCTCGTAAGGATTTTCGCCAGTGATCTTTTCATACATCTCAAAAAGATTACCATATTTCTCGCTTACTACTTCTTTACCAAGAGATATTATTTCAGCCTCACCCGCTTCCGTATTACCGGTTTTATTTGCTGCTATCTTGCCATATCGTTTTATAGCATCTGCAAAATCTAAAAATACTGCCATCTTGGTAGTACCTACGCCGTAACCGGCATCGCATCTTTCTTTAGCTGCACGACTAGCTACGTCTCTAGGCACGAGATTTCCAAATGCAGGATACCTTCTCTCAAGGTAATAATCTCTCTCTTCTTCAGGGATATTTACGCCAGGTCTGTTGTCGCCTTGTGCTTTGGGCACCCATATTCTACCATCATTTCGCAGACTCTCACTCATAAGGGTAAGCTTACTTTGATGATCACCTGTTACAGGAATACAAGTTGGGTGAATTTGAGTGAAACATGGATTAGCAAAGTAGGCGCCTTTTTTATGTGCCTTCCAGGCTGCGGTTACGTTACTACCCATAGCATTTGTACTTAGGTAGAAAACATTTCCGTAACCACCGCTGCATAATAATACGGCGTGGCCAAAGTGGCGCTCAAGCTTGCCGGTAGTAAGATCGCGTGCTATTACACCTCTTGCTTTACCATCTATTACCACTACATCAAGCATTTCATGCCTGTTATACTGGGTTACATTTCCAAGATTTATTTGTCTTTCCAGTGCACTATAGGCTCCTAAAAGTAGCTGCTGACCCGTTTGCCCGGCAGCATAAAAAGTTCTTTGCACTTGTGTACCGCCAAAACTACGATTGCTGAGCAGCCCGCCATATTCTCTTGCAAAAGGAACTCCTTGTGCCACACATTGGTCTATTATGTTTGCACTTACCTCTGCAAGTCGATAGACGTTGGCTTCCCTTGAGCGATAATCGCCTCCTTTTACTGTATCATAAAATAGTCGAAAAACACTATCTCCATCATTTTGGTAATTCTTGGCTGCGTTTATTCCGCCCTGAGCTGCTATACTATGAGCCCTGCGTGGACTATCCTGAAAACAAAAGGATTTTACCTGGTAACCCATTTCTGCAAGAGAAGCAGATGCAGAAGCACCGGCAAGTCCCGTACCTATCACTATAATTTCAAGCTTTCTTTTATTAGAAGGATTTACCAGCTTTACGTGGCCTTTATAATCTTCCCACTTTTCTTCCATTTTGCCTTCGGGGATCTTTGAGTCTAAAACCATGATATTGAAAAAATTAAAATGATCTGAATATTTTATTTACTATCGCTTACATTCTGCTTTCTTAATTTACCCAGCCCATATAAATGGAGATAGGCATTAGCGCAAAAAGAAGACAGATAATAACACTATATGCTACGCCTATTCCTTTTATTATAGGTGTATATTTCTTATTGTTGAGCCCAAAGGTTTGAAATGCACTTTGGAAACCATGCAGCAAATGCCAGAAAAGTGAGAAAACGCCAAGAACATAAATGATCACTATAAGAGGATTTTCGAAGATAACCTGCATCTGCATAAACAAATTGTGCGCTTCCTGCTCTGCATAGTCGCCAAGCGTAGTTTGCTCTAATACCTGCACACCTGCCATGCCCCCAAAACGGGACGGAAGCCAAAAGTGATACAAATGTAGAATGAGAAACATGAGAATAAGAGTTCCCAACAAACCCATGCTACGGCTATACCACTTGCTGTTACGCTGATTTTTGTTTACAGCATAACCAACTGGCCGAGCTTTATAATTTTGATACCAGAGCATAAGTCCCTGAATAATGTGCAAGAGTAAAAATGCGAATAGCCCAAGTTCTGCTATTCTAATGAAGAGGTTACTACCCATGAACATGGCCCAATGGTTAAAACTCTGACCACCATCATTATAAAAAATCATGGCATTAACCAGGCAATGGACTATGAGAAAGGAGATGAGAAAAAATCCCGTAAGCCCCATGGTAAATTTCTTCCCTATAGAAGAAGTAAAAAAAGTCTTGAAAGTCATACAAACTGTTAGATGATGAACAACGAATGGAATGCTGCAAAAATAAGTGAGTAAGAAGCAAATACCTTATAAACTTATAAATTATATTTTCACTGTAAAAGTCTAGCCCCCCAATCGCTTTTGAATGTTGTCTTCCACAAGAGTATACAAATTCTCAGGCATAAAAGTTCTCCAATGATATACCTCTTGAAGACTTACATAATTTTGTAATCTTGCCGCCAGAAAATCGTATTTACTCTGCTCTGGCAGATTGAGTATAACCACCCAACCATTATCATCTTCAAGCTGCTCTGCCCATTCTTCATAATAAAGGTCATCGCTACTATGAAAATTGAAAACATTTTCTCCTATAAATATATATTTTGTGATTCCCTGCTTGAATAATATATCAGTAATTTCCCGGCGCAAGCTCATTACATCATTTTCTACGGCATCATTCCATTCCCCAAATAATTCTATAATGGCAAACCCTTGCTCATATTCTACGAAAAGGATTTTCATGTACAAGGTGCGGCTTCCAAAATCGTCCCATTGCGGATGAATGTAGTAATTGTACAAGGTTTGATTATACTCAAACTCACTATACTCCCGCTCAAAGAAAGGGGACTCATCATCATCTTCTGCACAGTAGAGGTGCCGCCAGTTGTAAAATGGTTCTATATCCTGCATAGGATTTTCTTGTTGAAAAAATTATGCCAGCAAAAGTAGGAAAGTAGTTTAAGGGTAAGCAGTAAAAATCTTTTAAATATTTCGTAGTTCAGCTTTCGAATATTACTTCTGCAAATTAAGGTTTCATTATTCCCCCTTAAAAATTTGTCAGTATAAATACCATAAATTCAAATGAAAATTTTAAAATAAATTAGAATCTCCTTTACTGTTGAGGAATACATAACTAACATGATATTTAAAAACTGAAATCAGGTTCTTCTACACAAATAATTACAGGTGGGTAAAAGTTAATAATAAAAGAGCTGCAGACTATACTGCAGCTCTTTACAAAAAATCTATAATTTTATAAAAGGTATAGATGAATTTTGTTCTCCGTCACTAATTATGAGATAATAATTTCCCGCTGCTATGTTTGTCAATGGAATTTGCTGCGTACCTGACCCTTTGATTAAATACTTTACAAGAATTCTTCCTTCCGTATCTACAACCATTGCAGAGGACTTTTCGGAAAGAGAACCGCCGCTTAGCTGATATTTCAATACCCCTCCAGCTACGGGATTTCCCATTATGGTTATTGATGCAGAGATTGGTGAATTCTTTATTATTACAACATTACTGTACTTCTCTGATGCTGAAGCACTGTTTATTTTTAACCTGTAAAGTATATTTGTTTTTGACGTACTAGCATTCACATCTATAAAATTATAGGAAGTAGTAGTTGCAGTATTTATAGCCACAACTTTACCAATAGTAGACCAATTACCATTCACATCCTGCTTTTGAATTTCATAATTCAAAATACTATTTTCATTTTCTGCAGTCCAGTTTAATTCTACATTACCATTGTTTTTCACCCCGGTAAAATTTGTAAGGGTAACAGGCAAAACAAGATTTCCAAATTGTCCACGAATTTCGCCGCCACCATTATTAGCGGTGTGAACATTAAGGTAACTATTACCGTTGATAAGGTCCAAAGTTTGCGCCGGTGTAACAGTTCCAGTGCCATTTACTGTACCTGCAGCAGCAGATGTTGTAAAATTAAGTCCAAATAAAACTCCACCATTTACTCCAACAGCTCCCTGGTGGATATGTGCTGCAGCTACATTACTGGTTAATGATGAATAACTTCCGGCAATCCAGATTTTATCACTGGTCTGCTCTAATAACATTGTTGCTTCTCCGGAACCCATACTAGCATTTGCCGGTACTTCCTGGCTGGCAGATGGACTTGCTTTGAAAAAAGAAGTTCTGCCGCTTGCTGTAGGGATAAGTTGGCCTCTTACTTCCCCCCCTGGAAAACTTGAAGAATGTACATTAACGTACCAAAGTCCTGCAAGAAAATCGGCTGCTTGAGGATCGGATATTGTAGTGGTTAAAGTAAGTGTACCGCTTGTTCCCCCAGTATTTGTTAAGCCAAAAATTACACCTGCATTTACACCAGGCCCAGCAGGGCCGTGTATATGAGAAGCAGAAATAGTTCCTGAAAGATTTGTGTAAGTTCCTTGTAGTTTCAACTCTTTAGTAACTGCATTAAAAGATACAATTGCAATTCCCGTAGCAGTAGAACCATTTGTTGGAACTTCCTGTGCTGCATTTATATTTGCAGCCGCATACCTGAAAGCGTCTTCTTCTATAAGCTGAGCTCTTATCTCCCCTCCACCAAAAGCAGACGTATGAATATTTACGTAACCGTTACCGGTGGTAATAACAGTACTATTTGTCATTAAATCTGTTGAGAGGTGCAAAACTCCTGTGGTTGCAGGAGTAAATGACAATCCCACAATTACACCCCCGGCCACTGTAGGAGCACCGTTGTGTATATGCCCTGCTGTCATTGCTCCACTAAGATTATTATAATCTCCGGTAAGATATATCATAGTATTGCTTTCATCTAGAATTGCATGTACTTGACCTTTCCCAGCTGAGTTATTCACCGGCGTTTCTTGAGCTCCTTGTAACCTGCCGGTAAAAAAGCGGGATTGTGTAGTAGAACTTGCTAAGACTTGTCCGCGAATTTCACCCCCTGGAAAGCTACTACTATGCACATTTACATAAAATAAACCATTATAAAGGTCTGCCTGCTGCGTAGTACTTAAAGTTGCAGACAGAAATAAAGTACCTGACGTGCCTCCGCTATTTGTAAGTCCAAAAATAACTCCGGCATTACTGCCAGGAGCTGCGGGGCTATGTATATGGGAAGCCGATATGGTGCCTGAGAGATTCTGATAATCGCCCCACAATTGTAGTAAAAGAGTGGAAGGGTCATATTTAATAACTACTACGCCTGTAGCGGTAGATGAATTTGTGGGCACTTCCTGTGCCGCATTTACATTAGCATAGAAATATCGTGCTTGCGAAGATGCATTCACGATAATTGATAATAGCAAAATTTGAAGGAGTAATAATTTTTTCATGTAGTGTTTTTCTATTTATAATAATAACTGATCTATATAAACGAAAAAAAGACCGAAAAGGTTTAGATATTCCTTAACAATTAATTACTCGCGACATTTTATAATTAATTGATTTACAGTTTTATAGTCTATTGCCGTTATCATCGTTCAAAGCGTCCTCTTTTCAAATCCTCATTTTTTAATCGATGCATAAATTAAAGTAGCAAAATTCAAAAATGTTTAGGTCATAATAAACCAAATTAGCAGTGCATGCTATAGGACCAGATAGTTAATGTAAAATAATAGATAGTTGGAAGATGTTGCTTCGCTTGCTCCTATAAAGTAGGGAATTCCAGATTACCAAGGCACTTTTTTCAAACTTATAATTTGTTTACACAATTATCTTTTCTCCGTGTATCTATAATCTGTTGTATTTTCCAAACCCCATCTATGCGCACAAGCTGAATGGAGTTTACTCCGCAGTGTACAAATTTCTTGTTATAATAGAATGAATAGGGCACCCATGCGCTGGCTAAAGCAGTATCTATTTTTAGATCTTGTATTTCTATAACTTCTTCCAATTCACCAGCTTTTCTTTTGCCCACATTGGTAATAAAATCATTGATATTGTCCTCAAGTACTTTTACTCCGCCTGTGCTCACGTTCTCAGAAACAGTTTGCAGCACGGCAGAAGATGTAAATGCAGACCTTAGTAAAACACTATCCGCTTTCAGCATGCCAGTAAAAAGCAACCTTATCCCTGCTTCAACTTTTTCTTGCTCATCCTGCTGTGCCAAAGCAGCATAAGACAGACAAAGAAACAAAACCAGGCAAGTGACGATCTTTTTCATATAGAATACTTTTAATACCCCAGAATCTTAAGCATACTTGCAGCAGATTGCTCTTTAGCATACACCCAGTCTACCAGTTTGCCATTTTTATCTTTGCTTATGATAATATGTTTTGGAGATGGAATAAGGCAATGCTTTATTCCTCCGTAGCCGCTTATCTGGTCCTGGTAAGCTCCGGTGTGAAAGAAGCCAACATATAAAGGTTCTGCTTTATTAATTGCAGTATCATCATCATGATTTACAATTTTAGGCAAGAAAACTTCATTGATATGCTCCTCTGAGTCATAGAAGTCATGCCCATCACAAGTTATTCCACCCAGGACTACCCGCTGGTATTCGTTCTTCCACTTATTTATAGGTAGCATAAGAAACTTCTCTCCTATACCCCAGGTATCTGGTAAAGTGGTAATGAAAGAAGAATCAATCATATACCAGGTCTCGCGGTCATTTTGTTCTTTCTGGCCTATTACGCTATAGATGTGTGCCATGCTCTCGCCCACAGTGTAGCTACCAAATTCTGTATAGATGTTTGGCATCTGCACCTTTGCTTTTTTACAGGCAGTTTTTATATTTCTTACAATTTCATTGATCATCCACTGATAATCGTAATCAAAACCAAGGCTATGCTTTATTGGGAATCCTCCCCCTATATTTATGCTATCCAGCTCAGGGCAAATCTTTTTCAACTGACAATACAGCGCAATACTTTTTTGCAATTCGCTCCAATAATAAATATCATCTTTTATTCCTTTATTAAGAAAAAGATGCAACATTTTCAGGTGAAATTTGTCTTCGAACCCTTCAATCTCGTCTACATAAAAAGCAAGTACATCTTTTGCCTTCATGCCTAGCCTGCTGGTATAGAAAGGAAATGATGGCTCTTCTTCGGTAGCTATTCTTATTCCTAGTTTAAATGGCTTACCGGTACGTACTTTCCCTTTGTACATATCAAGCTCATTCTTATTATCAAGAACAGGAATTACGTTGGTAAAACCATCATTAATGAGTTTACAAATACGGCTTGTATAATTTTTCTGCTTAAAGCCGTTGCAGACAATATGGGTGTCTTTAGAGATTTTTTTTCGCTTAAATAAATTATTGATGATATCAATATCGTAAGCATAAGAGGTTTCCAAATGAATATCATGTTTTAGTGCCTCTTCTACCACAAAACTGAAGTGGGAACTTTTTGTGCAATAACAATAATTATAAGTGCCTTCGTATTTGTGCTTCTTAAAAGCATTTGCAAACATCTCTTTTGCCTTATTGATCTGCATTCCTATTTTAGGGAGATAGGAAAACTTAAGTGGTGTACCGTATTTATCTATCAGCGCTTTTACATCTACATCATTGTAGGTAAGGTGATCATCCTTGAGGCTGAACCCTTCTTGAGGGAAATGAAAGGTTTGTGCCACAAGACTCTCATACGTATTGGTCATTTACAAAAATTGGTTTTGTTATAAATAAATGCTTTCTGCATTTTTTTTTAAAAAAGTTGTTCAAAGGTATTTAATTGCAAACAAAGCGAGGAAACATCTTACTGTCTGTATTAGTTCAATATTTGCTCCACTATTGCTATAAAAAAACCGCAATTGAAATTTTCAAGTGCGGTTTTTTTATAAAAGTTTATAGCTGCAATTACTTTACAGAAGCTACAAGAGTTTTAAAAGTCTCAGGCTCATTCATTGCAAGATCTGCAAGAACTTTGCGGTTGAGGTCTATTTGCTTCTCACTTAGTTTGTGTATAAACTGACTATAGGTCATCCCTTCTGCACGTACTGCCGCATTGATACGAGCTATCCACAAAGTGCGGTATTCTCTTTTCTTCAATTTACGGCCTACGTAAGAGTAGGTCATACCTTTCTCCATTACGTTTTTAGCAACGGTATATACATTTTTACGCTTGCCATAATATCCTTTAGCAGCTTTTATAATTCTTTTTCTGCGAGCTCTGCTGGCTACAGCATTTTTTGAACGTGGCATATCTTAATATTTTTTCTTAAAGTTTTTAAATTGGTGTGGGGATGTCTGATTACTTCAATCCTAGAAGACGCTTTACAAAATGCATGTTAGGATCTGAAACGATTCCTTTCATACGCATAGCACGCTTACGCTTGGTAGATTTCTTTGTAAGAATGTGGCGTTTAAATGGTTTTTGGAAAGTGATCTTACCTGTACCGGTAACTTTAAAGCGCTTCTTTGCGCTACTGTTTGTTTTTACCTTTGGCATTATTAATAACTATTTATAAAAGTTACACCCTGCTGGCGTTCTCAAACCTTGAGAAACTTATGGAGCCTTGTGGGTAATGTTTATCCCCAAAAATTTATTTGGGGCTGCAAAAGTAGGATAAATTATAATCAAATAGGCCATTTATATAAGATTACTTCATATTCCTATATTTTGTTAAAAACTTTCGAAATCAGATAAATAGCTTTTTAGAATTTCTTTGGCAACTTTATTGGTCTTACCTTTGCGCTCCGATAGCAGAAATTAAATACTAACTAGTTAATTTTCATAGGCTTATCGGAAATAGTTCTTTATATAAGCTTAGCTAACACTCCCAACTGCAGAAAATACATAATGTACTGCGTAAGGGCTTTTTTATAATAAAAACAGATGACGATGAAAACAACATCACAGGGCTTCCTGAGCCCTCTAAGCACACAGGAAAAACTAGAACTGGCGCAGACTCCTGCCGAAACACTGGCACCGGAGGCGCTTACCAGCAAGTACAAACCCTTTAATTCCCTCGATCTATGGAGCGTACATAAAAAGTACAAAAGCTCTGTAAGCAGAAGGAGATTCCTATAGGATTTCACGTTCTAAGTCAGCCACTTGATTGCAGGTCTAATAAATCTGCATGAACGCTGCAAAGTTTTTTTCAAATGCTCTACGCTTTCGTGTGGGGCATTTTTTTTTCTTCTTTCGCTTGAGTAAATCTTACACAGATATCTAAACTCATGGACTTCTCTGTCTTCCCTCGCTTGTCCATTTCCAGTTTATCATCTTCCTTCATCTACCTTTTACCCATTGCCTCCAGCTGCATAGCCTTTGCCGTTTCTAAACCTACATACCGCTGTATAAATGCATGAATTACATATAGCAAAGGCGTGAGTACAATTGCCATGATAAACTTGTAAGTATAATTTAACAGGCAGATGGCCAATACCTTTTGCATACTCCACCCTTGCCCCAGATAAAATGCAATAAATAATACAATAAAGCTATCTACCAACTGAGACACCACCGTACTTCCGGTAGCTCGTAGCCACATTTTTTTATCGCCCGTCTTTTTCTTTATCTGGTGAAATACTGCCACATCTACCACCTGACTCACCAGGAATGCCACCAGGCTGCCTATGATAATCCACATACCTTGCCCGAAAACGGCGGCGAACGCTTTATCCATATCGGGAACACCTTTCTCTACTCCTGTACCCGGCCAGAAACCCGCTGCAGGAATATGTATGGCGAGGTAAAACATGACAAAGGCATAGCTTATAAGCGCCACTGCTATATATGAAATACGCTTCACAGCCTTGGGTCCGTAATAATCATTTATTATATCCGTGATAACAAATTCTAGCGGCCACAATAATACACCACAGGTAAGAGCCAGGCCAAGGCCACTCTCTCCGAGTAGCGAAAAGCTTAGTGGCTCAAAACCAAAGGTTCCTTCCAGCGAAAATATTTTTCCGCCTATACATTCTGCAATAAGTGCATTGGCTACAAAAAAAGCGCATATGGCAATGAAGAGTTTTGCCGGGCGGTCTTTCAGAAAGTCTAAGGTCATTTTTTATATATTCAAAAAGAAGAAATAATAAATCTGAGCTGGCAAGAGTATAAGGTTAAAAAAAGCTATCCATCTGCGTATGCCTTGTCCCCTCTTTGTAGCATAGTGCACCATATACAGAATCACAAAAACGATATTAATAAATATAGCTCCGTAGCCCATTACTACCAATGTACTTTCCAGAGGCTGATAACCGAGCACTCCATTGCTGTTTCCTTTTACCTGCCTGCTTATCTCTACCAGACGAAATATAACACTGATGAGAAAACATACATTGAAAATAAAAGTGACTTTGGCGAAAAATTTCATTCCTTATTTAATTTGTACTTCAAATATAGGATTATTGGTAGCTGTGCTAAAGTTGTATTATAAATATTCCCTTTTACAAGCAGGTGATTTACTAATATAAAAGATTAAAGATCTTTATTTAGCTTTGCCTCAAGGACCTCTACGACATCTTTTTTAAAGATCTATTGTAAGAAGGCTAATAAAAAAATAGTCTTTAGTCAAGTTCAAGAAAAAAATTATAGCCGTGCAATACCATTCTGCGCAAAGAGTAGGCGGCCGCTGATCAATAAAAGCAAACTTTCCTGCCTTGCTTTACATGTAAAATAGCTCCGCAAACCAGTTAAAAATCCTTTTTTCCATTCCCTCGTTTTTTAGTAAATTTGCAGCACTTTAACGCTCACCCCGCTCCGGTATAAACGGTAGCACAAAAACCAAGACATTTTATGGCATTTGACTTAGATATGATAAAGAAGCTCTATGAAAAGTTTCCGGCAGGAGTAGATCTTGCCCGCAAGGTACTTGACAAGCCTCTTACCCTTACAGAGAAAATATTGTATGCGCACTTGTGGGATAGTGAGATAGAAAAGCCTTACGAACGGGGAAATGCCTATGTAGACTTTGCACCAGACCGTGTGGCCATGCAGGATGCTACTGCGCAGATGGCTTTACTACAGTTTATGCAGAGTGGTAGAGATAAAGTAGCGGTACCAAGTACGGTGCATTGCGATCACCTTATAGAGGCTCGTGATAATAGTAAAGATGACCTTACCCGTGCAGTAACGGAAAGCAGCGAGGTATATGATTTCCTGGCGAGTGTAAGTAATAAATACGGCATAGGTTTCTGGAAACCCGGTGCTGGCATTATACACCAGGTTGTGCTTGAGAATTATGCTTTCCCTGGCGGTATGATGATAGGAACAGACAGCCACACCGTAAATGCTGGTGGGCTGGGAATGGTAGCTATAGGTGTAGGCGGTGCAGATGCTTGTGATGTAATGGCTGGTCTGCCTTGGGAACTCAAAATGCCTAAAGTAATAGGTGTAAAGCTTACCGGCAAATTGAATGGCTGGACTGCAGCAAAAGACGTAATACTGAAAGTAGCTGGCATACTTACTGTGAAAGGTGGTACGGGTGCTATCGTAGAATACTTTGGCGAAGGAGCTATAAACCTAAGTTGTACCGGTAAAGGAACGATTTGTAATATGGGTGCAGAGATAGGTGCTACGACTTCTACCTTTGGCTATGACGATAGCATGAGTCGCTACTTGCACGCCACTGGCAGAGCAGAAATAGCAACCATGGCTGACGGGATCAAAGAACATCTTACTGGTGATGCAGAAGTATATGCTGACCCTGAAAAATATTTTGACCAGGTAATAGAAATAGACCTGAATACACTAGAGCCGCATCTCAACGGACCATTTACTCCGGATCTGGCTACACCCATAAGTAAAATGAAAGAAGCCGCTGAGGCTAATGGCTGGCCTACTAAGATAGAAGTTGGACTTATAGGCTCTTGTACAAATAGCAGCTACGAAGATATAAGCAGGGCGGTGAGTCTTGCACAACAGGTAAAAGACAAAGGGCTAAAATTAGCTTCTGAATTTACCATCACTCCGGGTAGTGAGCAGGTACGCTATACAATAGAAAGAGATGGGTTCCTTCATACTTTTAATAGTATAGGTGCTACTGTATTTGCCAATGCCTGCGGCCCTTGTATAGGTATGTGGGCAAGAGTAGGTGCAGAAAAGAAAGAGAAAAATACAATCGTACACAGCTTTAATAGAAACTTTGCGAAGCGTGCTGATGGTAATCCAAATACATTTGCATTTGTAGGTAGCCCGGAGATAGTAACGGCAATGGCTATTGCTGGCTCGCTCAACTTTAATCCTCTTACGGATACTCTCATAAATGATAAGGGTGAACTTGTAAAACTAGACCCTCCTACCGGTGATGAATTACCTACCCGTGGGTTTGCAGTAGAAGATCCCGGATTTCAACCGCCGGCCGAAGATGGAAGTGGTGTGCAGGTTATAGTATCTCCTGACAGTAAAAGACTACAGATACTAGAGCCATTTGCAGCATGGAATGGCGAGAATCTTACAGGTCTTAAACTGCTTATAAAAGCAAAAGGAAAATGTACTACAGACCACATTTCTATGGCAGGTCCATGGCTTAAGTTCCGAGGTCACTTAGATAATATAAGTAACAATATGCTTATAGGAGCAATAAATTACTTCAACGATAAAACAGATAATGTAAAAAATCAGATCACAGGTGAATACGGAACTGTGCCTAATACCCAACGTGCTTATAAAGCTGCCGGTATCCAAACTATTGTGGTAGGTGATGAGAACTACGGAGAAGGATCTAGCCGCGAGCATGCGGCTATGGAGCCCCGCCACCTTGGTGTGATAGCTGTACTTGTAAAATCTTTTGCCCGTATACACGAAACCAATCTAAAGAAGCAAGGTATGCTAGGCCTTACCTTTGCTGATAAGGATGATTATGAGAAAATACTGGAAGATGATACCATAGACATCACCCGTATGACCACATTTGCACCAGGCAAGAAAATAAGGTTAGTACTTAATCACGCTGACGGTACTGAAGAAGAGATATTTGCCAATCATACTTACAATAAGCAGCAGATAGAATGGTTTAAAGCTGGTGCCGCACTCAACATTATTCGTAAAGAATTTGAAGATGGAGAGAAAGCAAAGGAAGTAGCAAAAAAAGTGTAGCACTATTTTTTGCTACTCAGCTATTATTTTTTAGCAGATCCCTGATCAATATTTTGATCAGGGATTTTTTGTATCCGCAATCAAACTTAAAAAAGCTTTATTAACACTGAATATTTAACACATAAAAATAAAGAATCAGCAATGCAACGTTTAGCATTATTTCCTTGTCTAACTTTAAAACTACCACATGAAATATTTTATTCTCTTCCTTTGCACAGCAATGCTTGTATCCTGCTGGGGCAAAAAACCTTACCCCTATGAGCCACAAGTAAAAGTATGGGGCTGGAAGGCTGTAATGGGTGCAGATAGTACCTACAAGAAAATTACTTATTCTGATACCGCAGTAAAAATGGATAAGCCCGGAAAAATCTATGTTAAGGGAAACATTATTTATCAAAATGACTTGGGGAAAGGTATCCATATCATAAATAATACTGTGCCTTCGGCTGCAAAAAGAGTTTCTTTTATAGGAGTGCCGGGCAATAGTGATATTGCCATAAAAGGGAATTACATGTATGCTAATAACTACAATGATATAGTTGTAATAGACATCAGCAATAGTGCAGCACCAAAAGAAATATCCAGGCAAAAGAATATGTTCTTTACAGGTGACACTTATAAGCCCATGGTATATGTACCCACGCCAGCGCCGGGCCCGGTAGGATGCAGACCATATACGCAGGATTCGGTTATCATATCCTGGATCCGGGATAGTATTTACAGCTGTTATTATTACTAATTAATAAATCCTACTTCCTAAAACTTAAAAATAACCAAATGTTTAAAAATATTTTTGCTGCCATACTACTTATTTTTTTCTGTGCGTCCTGTGCAAAAGATGGGGCTGGGGGTGCAGATGCTCTATCTTCGTCTGGTACAGGTGTGGGCGGATCACTGGCTCGCTTTACTATAGTAGGTAACTACTTGTACGTAGCAGACAGCTATACTTTAAAAACCTTAAACATTAGCAATCCTAACCAGGCATTGCAAAGCAATTCCGAAAACGTAGGCTTTGGTATAGAAACCATATTCCCTTACAAAGACAAATTATTTATAGGAGCAGAAAATGGCATGTACTTATACTCGATCGCAGATCCCGCTAAACCTGTAAAACTTGGCAATGTGCTTCACCTGCGAAGTTGTGACCCTGTAGTGGCAAATGATTCCTTTGCTTTTGTGACATTGCGAGGCAGCGGTCGCTGTGGTAATGCTACAGATGGCTTGTATGTATATGACCTTAATAATTTGCTTATTCCTAAGCAGGTAAGCCTTACAGAAATGCCAACACCGCGAGGGCTGGGTCTTAGAGACAGTATTTTATATGTGTGTCAGATGACAAATGGTTTAAGTGTCTACAATGTGCAGCAACCCTCCAAACCTATTCTGAGAAAGAAGTTAACTACCTATGCATTTCAGGATGTGATCAACTATGGAGATCTGCTTATTTGCTATGTTTCTAACGGGCTGGTGATTTATGATGTAAGCGATGCAGTTAATCCTGTTTTTGTAACGGAAGTAAAGAATCAATAAATACAATTACAAAAAATTGACTTATTTATAACAAGCAGTTCGAGTTCTGGTTTTTCAAAAATATAGTAGCGACTTGTATTTTATGATCCCTTTATTTTACATAATTTTTCTACAGGAAATTCATTTACAACGACCAATAAGATACAGTATTAGTCTATTATTCCGCTTCAAACCACACCTTCTCTTCATTATCCCAATCGCCATTATAATTTAAAGTAAGCTCCTCGCCCACTTCTATTTTCCTGACGGTCTTTACGTACATAATGGCTTCCTCAAAATGCATAAAATATTCGCAATTGCTCTGGTAGCTGTGATTGTAAATGGGGATGTAGCCCAGTGCCATGGCACATTTATCTTTTTCTTCTCCCCACTCAAAAATGTAATCGTGTAGGAGGGTTTGGTCCAAAAGCTTTCTATCTATACCGGGCATCACTATTACAGGCGCTTCTTCTATAACAGTGTCAGCAGGAATACTTGCTTTTGTAAATACGCCTTTGCCTTTGCTGGCAGTATTTTTAATTATTAAATAGGGCTTTAGCATGTCTCATAATTTTTCGCAGAAAGTGATTTCCTCTTCCATTATTCCTCTCTCAGTCTTCCGCCATTTGGTCTTCATTTTTTTTATATTCACCTCTTTATCATACCTCTGCTTACTGCATCGTCTAAATGTCTATATATATTAAATTCTAAGTACTTCTCCCCCTCCGTCTTTTAAAAATAAGTAAATTGCAGCGAACTAAATATTTACACTCCCTCTCAATATAAGATTAGTATGCTGTCAGAGATAGAAGAAGAAATACCAATGCAGCAGCAGTTTATAGAAACTGTGGCCACAGAGGATAAACTTACGATAAGGAACTTTCTCAATGACCAGAATATAAGTGATGTAGCCACGCTCATCTATGACAATCCTGATTATGAAAATCAGATCATCTCTCACCTTAGTATACACAGGGCTGCCAACGTATTTAAGATTCTCGATTTTACAGAGCAAAAAAGAATTATTCAGAGTCTACCTGCTTTTAAAACGGCAGAGCTGCTTAATGAATTGAGTGTGGATGACAGGGTAGATTTCTTTGAAGACTTTCCAAACGGCACCATGAGGGAAATGCTCAAGCTCCTGGACCCCGAAGAGCGCAAAGTGACGCTGCAGCTACTGGGTTATCCAGAAAATAGTGTGGGGCGTATCATGAACCCGGAGTATGTATACGTGTATGAACATAACACTGTGGCAGAGGTGTTGGAAACTATTCGCCGCTTTGGAAGTAATAGTGAAACGATAGATGTTATATATGTGATAAATGAAAATGGGTTACTTATAGATGACCTTACCATAAGAGACATCATCTTTGCTACACCTGATGATATCGTAGAAGATCTTATAGATAATCGTTTTATTTCTCTCAATATAAACGACGACCAGGAAAGTGCCAGTGAAATTTTTAAAATGAATAATCGTGTGGCACTCCCGGTTGTAGATGACAATAACATATTGCAGGGAATCGTAACGATAGATGACGTACTCTGGGTAGCGCAAGAAGAATTTACAGAAGATATACAAAAGATAGGTGGTACAGAAGCTTTGGATGAGCCTTATCTGGACATTGGTATTTTCAGACTCGTACGCAAGCGGGCAAGCTGGCTTATCGTTTTATTTATAGGCGAAATGCTCACGGCTACGGCTATGCAATTTTTCCAGGCCGAGATAGAAGCCGCTACCGTGCTAGCACTGTTTATTCCGCTTATTATGAGTAGTGGTGGCAATAGCGGCTCGCAGGCAAGTACCCTTATTATACAAGCTATGGCACTGGGCGAAGTAAGTATAGGCGACTGGTGGCGGGTGGTAAGAAGAGAACTGAAAAGCGGTATTTTACTGGGCGTTATTCTGGGTGTGATAGGCCTTGTTCGTATTGTGGCATGGCAAAATTTGCACATCTTCGACTACGGAGAACACTGGTTGCTTATAGGCTACACTATTGGGTTTTCATTGCTGGGTATAGTATTGTGGGGAAGTCTTGTAGGTAGTATGCTGCCACTTATTTTAAAGAAACTAAAACTAGATCCCGCAGTGTCTTCTGCACCTTTTGTAGCTACGCTGGTAGATGTGACGGGGATTATTATTTATTTTTCAGTGGCGTTTTTCTTTTTGAAAGGGATATTGCTATAAATTAATCTTCACCCTCAAATCTATAAAGTGAGAAACTTAATAAAGAAACATTTTTTGCTAATATTTATCTTGTCGCTGGTATGCATTCAGAGTGAAGCCTTCTCCTTCCAAACATTTTCTGACACGATAACTATTAAGAAAATTGCGATTATGCCTTTCTGGGCAAAAGTATTAACAGATGAAAGTGTGGCTAAAACTAATGCTCTTAATTATAATAAAAATGACTCCTTATTAGCTCTGCAATTGCAAGTTGAATTCTTTGAGAAACTGCAGATTAGTAATTCTAAAAATGAACTAGAATTGCAACTTCTGTCAGAAACTAACAGAAAACTAGAAGCCATTCAGGTTTTATACTCAGTTGCTAATATTCATAAAGAAAATGACGTAAAAAAACTATGCGCTTTGCTGGGAGTGGACGCAATTGTATGCTGCCACTATCAGGATCAAGGTGTCATAGGAAAAGGTAAATACCAGTATGACGTAAGCAAAGCAAATAACAGGTTAACTACGAGTTTGGGAATTTCATTTAGCTATAAAATTTTTAGGGCTGACGGTTTTTTATATAAAACTTATAGTAATAAAGGGACACTTACAAACCCTGGGAAAAGACAAGCAAAAGGAAAATATTTTATACATCACGCAGGAAAATCTTTCCCTTTTAAAAAACTTTCTAACAGCTTACAGTTTCTATAGGATAATACTGCTTATTTAATCTGAAACTACGCTTTCATCTTTTATATCACATTTAGGAATTCCTCAATTCTTCAGGTAAAGCAGACTTACAAACTATTTTTAGCTAATTTTGCGCACAATTTTACCGTTTAAGAATTAAATAAAAATATATGTGCGGCATCGTAGGTTATACAGGACCAAGACAGGCTTACCCCATCATTCTCAAAGGATTGAAACGACTGGAATACAGAGGATATGATAGCAGTGGGGTAGCGCTTCTCCATGAGGGTAAGCTGGATGTATATAAGAAAAAAGGGAAAGTAGCAGAGTTGGAAGACATGCTCATAGGCAAAGAACTGCAGGCAAATATCGGCATAGGACATACTCGCTGGGCTACCCATGGCGAACCTAGTGATAGAAACTCTCACCCGCACAGATCTGCCAACGGCAAGCTGGCGATGATACATAACGGAATCATAGAGAACTATGCACAACTAAAACAGGAGCTGGAGAGCCAGGGATATCAATTTCAAAGTGATACCGATACAGAAGTGCTACTGAATTTTATAGAGAGCATACAAATAAACAATAATTGCAGTGTAGAAGAAGCACTTCGGATAGCGCTAAAGCGGGTAACCGGTGCTTATTGCATCCTTCTTATGGAAGAGAGCAACCCTGATACCATTATAGCTGCTCGCAAGGGAAGCCCGCTTGTGATAGGCGTAGGCAAAGGAGAACACTTCCTTGCAAGTGACGCCTCTCCCATTATAGAATTTACTAAAGAAGTGGTGTATGTAAATGACTATGAGCTCGCCATTGTACGACCGAATGAGCTTATCCTAAAGAATATAGGAAATGAAATAGTAACTCCCTACATCACGAAGTTAGATATGGAGCTGGATGCAATAGAGAAAGGCGGTTTTGACCACTTCATGCTTAAAGAGATTTTTGAGCAACCGAGCACCATACACGATTGCCTAAGAGGGAGATTATTGGCAGACGAAGGCGTAATAAGAATGGCGGGCATACAAGATAATATAGAGCAACTTACTAATGCAAGTCGCATACTTATACTTGCCTGCGGTACTAGCTGGCACGCTGGCCTGGTAGCAGAATATGTTATAGAGGAACTATGTCGCATACCGGTAGAAGTAGAATACGCTTCGGAATTTCGCTATCGCAATCCTATAGTGCGCCCTGGTGATGTGATTATAGCCATTTCCCAAAGTGGAGAAACGGCAGATACACTCGTAGCGCTGGAAAAGGCGAAGGAGAACGGCGCTTTCATTTTTGGTGTAGTAAATGCAGTAGGGTCTTCCATTGCCCGGATATCACACGCCGGTGCTTACACGCACGCAGGCCCGGAGATAGGGGTAGCTTCTACCAAAGCATTTACAGGTCAACTGGCAGTGCTTATGATGATGGCCCTGAAGATAGCCATAGAGAAAAAATCTATTACTGAAGAGCGCTTTAGAGCCTTATTACTTGAGCTGGAAGCAGTGCCTGCAAAAGTAGAAACGATACTTAAGGGAGCTGATAAGCTTAAAGAAATGGCGGAAGCTTACAAAGATGCTTCTGACTTCCTGTTCCTGGGTCGTGGGTACAATTTCCCCATTGCACTAGAGGGCGCACTTAAGCTAAAAGAGATTTCTTACATACATGCAGAAGGCTACCCTGCTGCAGAGATGAAGCACGGGCCTATTGCTCTGGTAGATGAAAACCTGCCTGTGGTTTTCGTTGCTACAAAAGATACTTACCACGAAAAGATAGTGAGTAATATGCAGGAAATAAAAGCTCGTAAAGGAAAAATAATTTCCATTATTACAGAAGGTGATGAGGTGAGCCCGGGACTAAGCAATCATTATTTTGCTATTCCTGAAGCAGACGAACTCATTGCCCCTATCCTAAGCGTGGTACCACTGCAGCTACTTTCTTATTACATAGGAACGGCAAAAGGTATAGACGTAGATAAGCCTAGAAATCTGGCGAAAAGTGTAACGGTAGAATAGGTTAATTTGATAATGTGGTGATGTGCTAATTTGGAAATTGTGCAACTTAAAAAAACTGAGGCTTAAATTTTAATTTCTTGTTGAGGTTTACAACTTGACTTCTAAGTACGTATTAAAGGCGAATTTTTTTCAGTTTTACAGACTGTGAAAAGGACTATCAAAAAAATAGTCCTTTTGTTTTCAAACTAATTATCGTAATATTGCAATATAACAATACAAAAATGGGAATTACTAAAACAGAATTTTTTTCAGAGAGGCAAAACGAGATTGCCATGATGGCGAAGGCAATGGCTCACCCTGCTCGGATAGCCATTATAGAATACTTGCTTAGTGTAGACACCTGCATTTGTGGCGACATTGTAAATAAACTGCCGCTGGCACAGCCTACCATATCTCAACACTTAAAAGAGCTAAAAAATGCCGGTATCATTAAAGGCCGCATAGAAGGTACCGCTATTTGCTACTGTATAAATAAAGCGGCGCTGGGAACCTTACAAAAATATTTTGAAGCAATTACAAATAAAATGACGAAGAAAGA
>JBBKWE010000219.1:0-29607 GCA_037968795.1 Ferruginibacter sp. | reverse complement strand
GCTATAAAGCTGTCCTTTAAAAAAGCGAATATAAGAGTAAAAAGATTATATCAAAAAAATATTTATTTTTTAATGTTAAGTATACCTTACTTGCATATTAAATCAGTGTCTGCCAGGGCGGATTAGTGACAATCATTATTCTTTATTTTCAATCTATCTCTGCTCACCTTCAGTTCCTTATAAAGTTTAGTGTGCATATCCTTGTGCCAAGCTTTGGGCTTACACTTGCAGGGCTCGGGTCAGCCGCTATATCTTTTTTGAAATTCCTACAGCAAAAATTGCCGTGGTAATTATCTACTATCTACTAAAAAACCATAAAAGCATTTCTTAGCTGTTTTGGAAACCACGCAGCAGCATTTTATCACCTGACTTACAGCGGACAGTCGGGTTAATGAATCTTTTTTTAGTATCAAAGAAAATAAAAATTGAAGCTGTAGCACAACTACAAATATTTGGTAGTAAAAACCACAGATAACTAGTATTGCGTTAAAAAAAAACATTTAGATAAAAGGACAGAATTCTATTGAATTTCATAGCAGAGTAGCGTTTTAAAGCTTCATTTCCATACTTTATTCTTAATTATATAGATTGCTGACTGAAATATGAAATTTGCAATTTTCGCCTTCTGCTTTGAAATGTAGCGAGCGAGCTTAAAATTTATTTGCTTTGCAGACTCCAAAAAATATTATATTCGCAGCTTGAAATGAATGATAAAGAATAGGTACAATATTATGTACCTTATTTACGTTATCTATATCATAGGAAAAAATATGTACATGCAAAAAATTATTTCTTTTAAAACTCTATTGTGGGTAGCAGTGGCCGCTGTTTCCTTTTCTGCCTGTAAGAATGGTGGCAAACTCTTTGGCAAAAAGAAGACTAAGAGTGATGTTACCGGCTGGAACTACGATGACAAGAACATGGGTAACTTCCATGTGGCCAAGATTAAATACCCAAAAGCGGGACCGGGACTTGTATTTGTACAGGGTGGTACCTTTGTAATGGGTGCAAAAGAAGAGGACGTAATGGGTGACTGGAACAACGTTCCCCGTCGTGTAACCGTGCCTTCTTTCTTTATAGATGAAACAGAGGTGGCTAATGTACACTACAGAGAATACCTGTACTGGCTGGAAAATACCTTTGACAATGAGCGCACCATTATGGACAAAGCTCTTCCAGATACACTTGTATGGCGTGAAGAGCTTGCTTACAATGAGCCTTACGTGCAATATTACTTCCGCTTTCCTTCTTATAACTACTATCCTGTAGTAGGTGTGAGCTGGCAGCAGGCGCACGATTTTTGTATTTGGAGAACAGACAGAGTTAATGAACTTAATCTGATGAAGAAGGGCTACTTGAAAAAAGATGCTGCTACCAGAGCCATGAAAGGCGGCGGGGCAGATGGTAGTTTCAATACAGAAACCTACCTTATGAATCCTGATCTTATACAGGGAAGGAGCAAGCCAAAAAAATCTGACCTTAAAGATGTTAATGGTCGTCCTAGATCTACGGTAAGATTAGAGGATGGTATCCTTAATATGGGTTACAGATTGCCTACCGAAGCAGAATGGGAATACGCTGCTTATGGACTACTTGCACAAAACCCCAATCCTAGAAAGAAAGAAGGGAAGCGTGGTGCAGAAAACAGAACAGAGCAACAAATATATAGTTGGAGCAAAAACCCTAATGGTCTTAGAGACAATCGCAGAGGATCATGGCAGGGAGAGTTTCTTGCAAACTTTAAGAAGAGTAGCGGTGATAATATGGGTATAGCAGGTGGTCTCAATGATAGAGCAGCCATTACAGCCCCAGTTAAATCATTTTATCCTAATGCATTTGGTATATATAATATGAGCGGAAATGTTAGTGAGTGGGTTCAAGATGTATATAGACCAATGACTAGCAGCGATGCAGATGATTTCAACTATTTCCGTGGTAATAAATTTACTAAGTTGTACAAAGATGCTTCTGGCGAGTATGAGCGGGATAGCCTTGGCAGATTGAAAACTGTTGATATAAGTGATGAAGAAGTAGCCGATAGAAATAACTACCAGAAAAATGATGTTAAAAACTATCTTGATGGTGATAGTGCTAGCGGCGTTACCTACGGGTACGGAATTACTACGCTTATAAACGATGAAAGCCGTGTGATAAAAGGTGGTAGCTGGAATGACAGACCTTATTGGTTGGCGCCTGGTTCCCGCAGATTTATGCAAGAATCATTTGCTTCAAAAACGGTAGGATTCCGCTGTGCGCAAACCTATCTTGGTCCGCCGGAAGGACCCGGATTTAAGACAGGAAATATCTTTAAAACAAAAAAGCAAAAGCGTAAATAATAGCTTTTAAGCTCATTACATTATAAACCTTCTTCTTTGCGAAGAAGGTTTTTTTATGCAGAACACTTTGCTTTAGGTATTTTTGGTCACGACGAAATAAATAATTTTTCGAACAACAATTTTTTATGGAAATAGCAGATTTATACAAATTATACTTGCAATACCCTTCTATACAAACAGATAGTAGAAAAGTAAAACAAGGCGATATATATGTCGCACTTACAGGAGACCGCTATGATGGGAATGACTTTGTCCGACAAGCACTGAAGCAGGGTGCTGCTTACTGCATTTCTGATGCTGATACTGCGATAAAACATGAGCAAGTAATACAAGTAAAAGATGCTTTACAAACCTTGCAACAACTAGGCCTGCATCACCGTCGTACGCTCTCTATACCTTTAATCGCCATCACAGGTAGCAATGGAAAGACTACTACAAAAGAACTCGTGCATGTGGTGCTACGGAAGAAATATAATTGCTTTACAACAGAAGGAAATTTTAATAACCATATAGGAATACCACTCACCCTGCTTAAAATAAAACCAGAGGCAGAAATAGCCGTGGTAGAGATGGGGGCAAACCATTTAAAAGAAATAGAATCGTATTGCAGCTACGTAGAGCCTACCCACGGCACCATTACAAATTGTGGAAAAGCGCACCTTGAAGGTTTTGGCGGTATAGAAGGGGTGAGAAAAGGCAAAGGGGAATTGTTTGTGCACTTACAGAAAAATAATGGCGTGGCTTTTATTAACACTGACCACGATTACCTCCTTCCTATGAGTGAAGGTATACAGAGGAGAATACTTTTCGGCAGAGCAGCAGGAGAAATACAAGGCACGGCAATACTACAAAATGGTATGCTAGGCGTAGAGATGCATAAGGGCTGGGAGAGCAACGATATTTTTACAAAGCTGGTGGGCAAATACAATTTAGGCAATGTACTTACTGCAATAACAATAGGAAAATATTTTAATGTTGAAGAAGTAGATATCATTGACGCCATAGTCAGTTATACTCCAAGTAACAGCCGATCACAGATGATGCAAACTGGCTCCGTAAAAATTATCCTGGACGCCTACAATGCTAACCCTAGCAGCATGCATGGCGCTATAGCAAATCTCGTAGAGCAGGGAACCAATAATACTGCGCTTTACCTGGGAGAAATGAAAGAGCTGGGAGAGGACAGCGCCGCAGAACATGAGCAATTACAGCATGAAATTGCAAAACATACCTGGAAGGATGTAGTGCTAGTAGGGAAAGCTTTTGCAGATTTAGAAAATAGTTTTTTACACTTTGATACAGCAGCAGAAGCTGGCAAATACTATCAGGCTCAAAACTACAGTGATTGTACCGTATTAGTAAAAGGAAGTAGATCAATAGCGATGGAAAAGATATTGGAAAAAGAAGACTGATAGATAATTGTATTTGTACTTAGAGAGTGCAGAAAATAAAAGATGGAAAACTTATAAATACGACTAAAGACTTTTTAGAAATATACGCGATAAACAATTTAGAACCATTACTTTTGCATTCCTCTAAAAATATGGAGAGTTGTCCGAGTGGTCGAAGGAGCACGCCTGGAAAGTGTGTATATGGGTAACTGTATCAAGAGTTCGAATCTCTTACTCTCCGCATAAAAACAGAAAAGGTTTTTGCTTCAGTGGACGCGAAAATCTTTTTTTGTATTTAGAATCTTTGTAATGTAAGACATGGCGCACTATAGCCACAACAAGGGATGCTGGGTTATGTAATTCCGAAAAGTTTTTTAGCATTTACAGTGGTCTGCTCTACCACCTTAGCAACTGGAGTTTCTTTTATTTCTGCGATCCTGTCTGCAATCAGAGGTAGATAAGATGGTTCATTTTGCTTACCCCTATGCGGTGCAGGAGATAGGTAGGGTGCATCTGTTTCCAGAACAAGGTACTCAAGACCAATATGTGGCAAAACTTTGTCCAGTCCACCATTTTTGTAAGTAACTATCCCTCCTATTCCCAACAGAAAACCAAGATCAATTATTTCGAGTGCTTCTTCTTTTGCATCTCCAAAGCAGTGAAAAATTCCCCGCAGATCGGGACTTTTATATTCCGCTACAATCTTTATTGTTTCTGCGGTAGCATTACGGGTATGTAAGATAAGCGGCAGCTCATACTTTAAGGCTAACTCAATATGCCTGCGCAGGCTTTTTTCCTGAAAGGCGACATAGGTTTTATCCCAATAGAAATCAAGCCCCGTCTCCCCTATTCCATAAAAATTATGGCGGGTGAGTAATTCTTCTACCAAGTGTAATTCCTCTGTAAAATTTTCTTTTACAGAACAAGGGTGCAATCCCATCATGGGAAGACATATAGCAGGAAATTTATTGTTTAGGTCAATTACATCCTGGTGGGTATCAGAATCTATGGCAGGTAGAAATATCCTCTCCACTGATGACTTTTTTGCTCTTTCAATATAATCTTCAATTTTATCTTTAAAATCATCGAGATAAAGGTGGCAATGTGTATCTATCATAAATTCTTTTTGCTAAAATTTTCTTTACTTATCCACACTTACTATTAAATACTTTTCATGAATAATTTAGTATTAAACTGATTATAAGTACTTAAAAATGTTATAACATTAATCTTGCGTAACAGCATTGTGCATAACTGAAATTTTTTAATTCTTTACACAAAGAAAAGTAAAATAAAGTTGGACTGTATAATAAATTCTCTTTATCTTTACGTCAGTTTTCATAGGGTACGGATTAAAAAAGAGCCAGGGTTTCTACCCAGGCTCGCTTTTTTTTAAAACCTTTCTATTTTTTTCACTTACAAATTTATTGAGCTAAAGCTATATCCCTTATCTCTTAGGTATTCTAACACCAGTGGCAGCGCATAGAGCATTTTTTCAGCAGCTTTTTCGCTATCGTGAAAGACAATGATAGACCCAGCTTTTGCATGCAGGGTTACATTAGCGACACATTTTTCATCACTTATGCCTGGGTCAAAATCTCCACTTAGCACCGACCACATTATGACTTTTAATTTATAAGCGGGCAGCACAAGTTGGTTCCGCTGAAAGTTGGTAATCCTTCCATAAGGAGGGCGAAATAGATGGCTGTCTATGTATTGCTTGGCCTGTCTTATATCCTGCAAATATTCCTCGTCTTTAGTCTTCCAGCCATTGCAGTGTGTATACGTATGATTACCTACAGAATGACCCTGTTGTAAAATCTGAGCATACACTTCCGGGTATTGCTTTACATTCTTACCTATACAGAAAAAAGTAGCCTTGGCATTATACCGGTCTAGTATATCTAATACTAGAGGCGTTATCTCCGGGTGCGGGCCATCATCAAAGCTCAGAAACACCTCCTGCTTATCTGTACGTATACTCCAGACATCATTATTATATATTTTTCTGAGTAACCAGGGGCTTTTTACCAGGTATTTCATTATTATTTTTTTCTTATCAATAAATGGCTGTCAATACATTAGGTCTAATACGGACATAGACCATACTGGAAATATATAATAATTTTTACTCTGCGTTAAACTTTGCACAAAATGCGCAGTCTTATATCCCGACCGTAATTGATGAAAACACAGAAAAACTTAACTATTATAATTTAAAAAAACCAAACATGAAAAAGTTAGTATTACCAATGTTCGCGTTCTTATCAATGGCAGTAATTTTTAGTTCTTGCCAGAAGGAGGCCAGCACCACCACGACAGACGAAATTGAAACCACTTTTGAGCTAAGCACAGACCAGGCAATTGCAGACAACCTTACGGCCGACGACAATGGTTCTTTACTTGAAGCAACCTCAGAGAACAGGCTACAAGGAGAAGGATTTGAAAGCACTAGTGCCGATCGTAACTTTATAGGTTGCGCTGTGGTTACCGTAACTCCAGCAACCGGATTCCCAAAAACAATCAAAATTGATTATGGCACTGGTTGTACTTTCCGCGGTGTTACCAGAAAAGGCATTGTATACATAGCTTTGTCTGACTCACTCAGAAACCCTGGCGCTACAGCAATAATGACCTTTGATAATTACTATGTAAACCTGCTAAAAAGAGAAGGAAAAACCACCTGGACCAATACCAGCACGGTCGGCACTAAAAGCTGGAGCATAAAAGTAGAAGACGGAAAGACAATTACGCCTGACGGAAGGTTCTGGATTGTAAATAGTTTTCATAGCATTACTCAATCTGCAGGTCTTAATACGCCACGCAATCCAATTGATGATGAATTTACCATCACTGGGCAAGGCACCATAAGAAATAGCAACGGCGCAAGCCGCAGCTCTCAGATCCTCATTCCGCTTCTTAGAAAAAACAATTGCGAAAACATCGTAAGTGGCCGCATAAAATTCACAGCTCCAAATCATTTTGCAGTCCTAGACTACGGTGATGGCACTTGTGATCGCATAGCTACGATTTCAATTGATGGCAGACCACCGAGGACTATTTTGTTGAGATAAGAGTTAATAAGTAGACATTTTGAGAAAAAGAGCATGAAGAGATTCGTGCTCTTTTTTATTTTACAATCAACTTCTCTTAATTTTGGTCAATAATTCTCTGAATTCCAGCACCTATGAAAAATTTAATCCTATACCACTTTTTTTTCTTGGTGTAAGATTAAGTTTAATTTGGATGAAGAACTTGGAGAATTGCCGCTCTTGGGGCCCTTGATTATGATGGAATGGTTGAGTAGTATAAAAGTCTATTTCTTCTTTTTCCCCGCATTGGTCTTACTGGTATTAATGGTATCGATAAATTCGATTTTTTATCTTAAAGGCAATGCCAGCGAACTGTAAAACTACCTCTATCACCACAATCCCGCCAATTCCGCTACCTTTGCAGCCACATAAATCCTGTTGGAATAACAGTAAACTAATAACACATGAGTCAGGAATATTTTAAGAAGTTCTCAGAAAAGAAAAAGAACAGCGTAGTAAAAGAAAAATTCAGGCAAGAAAAGAAGGACGCCAGGAATGAAAAGCGAGCCTATTTTGCCCAAAAGAAAAAGGAAGAATACCTGGAGCGCCAGGCGAAGCGAGGAGCTCCGGCTCCGGTAGCCACCACAGCAGCTTCTACAAACCCCAAAGGCAAAACAACAAAGGAAAAGAAGCCTGCAGACCAGAAAACTACAGAGGAGGTAATGCCACTGAATAAGTTTCTCGCCCACTGCGGTGTTGCCAGTAGAAGAGAGGCAGTTGAAATAATAAAAAAGGGGTTGGTAAAAGTCAACGGTGAAATAGCTACCGAACCTGCTTACAAGGTGCAACCAACTGATCAGATATTTCACAATTCAAAGCAATTGTATGTCACCAAAAATCTGGTGTACATACTTCTTAATAAGCCAAAAGACTTTATCACTACCAATGAAGACCCGCAGGGGCGCAAGACAGTGATGCAGCTCATACAAAGAGCTACAGACGAAAGAGTATATCCCATAGGTAGACTCGATAGAAATACCAGTGGAGTGCTGTTGCTTACTAATGATGGTGACCTTACGCAGAAACTATCGCACCCCAGCTACGAAATCAAAAAAATATATGAAGTAAAGCTGGATAAGCCACTTACAAAAACGCACTTTGACCAAATAGTGGATGGAATTACGCTAGAAGATGGCAAAGTGCTCGTAGACAGCCTGGCTTACGCAGATAGTAAAGACAAGTCAATAATAGGAGTAGAAATACACAGTGGCAGGAACAGAATCGTTCGCCGCATATTTGAGTCCCTGGGGTATGACGTAAAAGGACTGGATCGGGTGATGTATGCAGGCCTTACTAAGAAAAATGTAGAGCGAAGTAAATGGCGCTACCTGGCAGAAAAAGAAATAAGAGTGTTGAAATACATGAACACTACTAAAAATAAAAAGAAGATAGGCACTGACGAGCATGCAGCTGCTGCGGATATGGAGGTAAAGAAAACCCCCAAGCCACAAAAGCTTAAACCTACAGATGCCGAAATAGACGAGGCACTAGGAGAAGCTAAGCCAAAGAAGGAAAGAAAAACGCCTGCCAAACCAAGAAAGTTTAAAACCCACTCAGAAAAGAAAGCCCACGAAAAGCGGAATGAAGGAAAAAAATAAACTGGAGATTATATACGAGGACGAGTTTATAGTAGCAGTAAATAAACCTAGCGGATTACTAAGCATTCCTGACCGGGAGAATAAGCTACCCAGTGTAAAAACTCAACTTGCTGCACGTTACGGAAATATATTTACGGTACACCGGCTAGATAAAGACACAAGTGGTCTTATGGTTTTTGCTAAAGACCAGGCTACCCACGCTTATTTAAATGATGCTTTTAGCAACCGTAAAGTAGAAAAATATTATTTAGGTATTGTAAAGGGTCGTCCGCCGTATGATAACGGAACCATAGAAGCAGCCATAGCCGAGCACCTGCAGAAAAAAGGCGTAATGTATGTACACCGTGCAGGAAAGCCTAGCCGCACAGACTACGAAGTTATAGGCGGCAATCATACATATGCACTCGTGCGCTGGCAGCTACATACAGGTCGCACCCACCAGATACGGGTACACGCAAACGAATTGGGCTGCCCCATAGCCTGTGATCCTATATACGGAGATGGCTTGCCCATTTTTATGAGCAGCGTTATTAAAAATTATAAGCTAAGCAAGCAAGCAGAAGAAGAACAACCCCTGCTAGATAGGCTTACATTGCATGCCTATGAACTGAAGCTTATACATATCAATGGCAAGGAACTCGTGCTGCAAGCTCCTATGCCAAAGACTTTTTCTGTGTTGATCAAACAGATCGAAAAACAGGTATAATTATTAATTATTAATTGATTAATCGGTCTCTACTTCCGTAAAATGAATTCCAGCTTACATCAAGGTTGTGGAGTATAGCGCAAGTAAGGCTTGATCTCTGTTACACCTTTTTCAAATTTCTTCTTTGCGTCTTCTGTGGAGATAGAAGGCACTACTATCACATCTTCGCCTTGTTTCCAATCTGCTGGCGTGGCTACACTATGATCTGCTGTAAGCTGCAGAGAATCTATAACCCGCAGTACTTCTACAAAATTGCGCCCGGTACTGGCAGGGTAAGTAAGCGATAGTTTCAATTTTTTATCTGGCCCTATTATGAAGAGGCTTCTTACGGTAGCTTTTTCAGAAGCATTAGGGTGAATCATATCATACAAAGTAGCTACATTTCTTTCCGCATCTGCAATGATGGGAAATGTGAGATCGCAGTGTTGTGTTTCGTTGATATCTTTTACCCATCCTTCATGATCTGCAAGGGTATCTACACTTACAGCCAGGGTTTTTACGTTGCGCTTTTCAAATTCATTAGCCAGTAAAGCGGTGCGCCCAAGCTCAGTAGTACATACAGGCGTGTAATCACCAGGGTGCGAAAAAAGTACGCCCCAGCTATCGCCCAGGTAATCGTAAAAATTAATCTTGCCTACAGTTGTATCTGCATCAAAATTTGGAACGGTATCGCCTAATCTTAAACTCATAAAATTATATTTTGTTAAATGAACAATAGCTGCAAGGTAGATTGAATTCAATGATTTGTCAACTTACAAAGAAGAACCTCCTGTTATAAATACGCAAAAGCCACAAGGAACAAATCCTAATTTGAAGAACCCCTTTTAACACTCTTCGTTCCAAATCTATTTTTTACATTATCAATGGCTTTATAGAGGGAATCTTTTCTTTCTCTATCTGTAAACATATCAGCTTGTATAGCTGTATGCTCAAAGCCACTGAGGCGAACGCCCAGCAATCTTACGGGATGTCCTTTTTTATATAACTGAGCAAAGAGTTCTCTTGCCACGGGTATGATCTCATCATCTGCGTGGGTCGCTGTAATACTGCATTGCCGGCTTTGCGTTACAAAATCGGGATAGCGAATTTTTACAGTAACGATAGCGGCGAGCTTCCCATCGCTACGCAGTTCAAAACTTATTTTTTCTGTAAGTCGTACCAGTTCTGCCAGCAGAAATTCAGTATCTATTTTATCTTCACTAAAAGTGCGTTCGCTGCTTATGCTCTTAGCTTCCCTGAAAGAAGAAACTGGTCTGGTATGAATTCCCTTACACCTCACCCATAAATCTGCTCCCGACTTTCCCAGTCTGTTTTCTAAAGTATCTACTCCGGCATTAAAAACATCGCCTAGTGTAAATAGCTTCATTTCTTGTAAAACCTCCTTTGTACTCTCTCCTACTCCAGGCATATCGTCCACAGGCAGCGGTGCCAGGAAAGACTGCTCTGCCCCGTGAGGAATTTGCAAATACCCGTTAGGCTTTGCAGCATTAGTAGCCATTTTGGCCATCATTTTATTACTAGCTAGTCCAAAGGAAATAGGCAATCCGGTTTCCTTGATGATACGCTCTCGTAGGTTTATGGTAAACTGAAGTGGATCAAAATATTTTTCCATACCCGTAAGATCAAGATAGAACTCATCTACCGAAGCTTTCTCAAACAAAGGCGCATCTTCTGCTATGATTTGTGTAACCCAGCGGGAGTATTTACTGTACTCACTGTAACTGCCTTTTACAAAAATAGCTTGCGGGCACAACTGCTTTGCCCGTGAAGAAGACATGCCGGAGTGTACTCCAAAAGCCCTCGCTTCATAACTGCAGGTGCTTACAACACCGCGATCCTGACCGCCCACTATCACAGGCTTACCCCGCAAACCGGGCTCGCTCAGGTACTCAACAGATACAAAAAAACTGTCGAGGTCAAAATGTGCTATGGTGCGTAGTAAGGACAAAATGCTTTCTGGAATTTATTTCAAAAATAATCATTTTAGATGCAGCATTATAGTTCTACGACATGTCTACTAGCTTGTTGAAAAATATAAAATTTTGAAACGATTATTTTTACCCAATCAATTACCATTAACCCCCTATTACTTCTAAAAATAACTTTATGAAAACACGTTCCCTTTTTATTTTCGCACTATTTTCTCTGTGCATTGTACTGTCTGCATTTCAATGTGGTGACCGGTATAATGACCTCTGTCAGGATTATGTACAGGACTCTTTTCCTGTAAGCCTGAATCGTACTGCTGGCTCCGGCGTCTTAAACCCTTATGACACTGTAAAGTTTATATCTGCTTTAGGAAAAAAAATCAGTAGCTACAATAATACTCCTATCGTATTGAAGGATAGCCTGGAGGGTACCTTTTATTTTCAGGCTTACAGAGTTACGCAATCTGCAGGGGAATATAATTTGCAAATTGCTAATATAGAATTCAATTATTTTCCTACGCTGGGAATTAATAGCGGAGGCCCTTTTAATGGCTCACAATTTATGTATAGAAAGATAGGAGACAGTCTTAAACTTGCCTATAATATCGTTCCCGGTAAGCAGGGCTTATTTGTATTTGTAAATAATATGTACCTGAGAGACAGGTTTTATTCTAATAATATAGATACCAGTAATGATCGTTGCCGAAACTTAAGAGAAATAATTGACATCCCTGCTACTCAGAGAAGAGCAGATATTTGGGATAGTATAGGTATGACCGAATTGAGAGTTGCTAATGGCAATTACAATTACCCTGTGGTGAAAAAGTCTGATAGGAACTATTTTTTTCTTCGTGTACTTTAATTTCTTCTACATATAAATATCTATCAGGCCGGCAGGAATCTCTACAATAAGCTGCCTTTTCTTCTTATCGGTTTTTACGAGATTGTCTGAATGTACAGGTATGAGTACCTCTTTATCCTTATACATTATCGTACACAATAGCTGGTGTGCCATTTCTATAACCTCTGTAATTGTACCAAGGGATTCTTCAGTATCTGCATCTACAATTTCATAATTGAGCAAGCTCATAGAAGAAGAGGCTGCGGTGTATTTTTCGAAGTCCTCTTCCTGTAGCCAGGCTTGCTTAGGCGTGAGTTTTCTTGCTGCTTCTACAGTTTCTACGCCTTCTAGTTGCAGCACTACTTCTGTGGTATTTCGTGGTGTTGCTTTCTCTATAAAATAAGGAATGAAATTATCCTTTCCTTCTTCCAGAAAGATAACTTTCAACCCCTCCAGGGCAGACTTCTTACCGAGCGAATGCTCCAGGATAACAGCGCCCAACAAGCCAGTACTTGCTGCTAATTTTCCTACTTTGAAATATGATCCCATACACTACCAGTTATTTGGATTTTTCTCTTGCTCCTCTAACACCAGATGATTACTATATCTTTCTCTCTTGTATTCCTCCCAGTTAAAGGAAAGAATAAATTTTCCGGCTGCTTCTGCTCCTTTATTAAAAAGCTCCATTTTTTCTTTCTCGTTCATAAAGAAATTTAGCCAGGAAAGCTGCCCCATGTCTACCATACAAATTCCCTGGTTAAAAGCCTTATATCGGTTCATAAACCCTTTGTCTATTGTGCCCCGTATGGTGCTGAGCATAGAACTAAAATAGCCTTTCATGGAGTCCAGATTATTTACAACCTGCTTTCCATCTCCTCCCAGCCTCACGCCAAAGGTAGGCATACGAGGAATGATAAATTTTCTATTGTAGAATACATTTATTGGAAAGTTAGATAAGGCGCCGCCGTCTACAAATTGAACGCATTTTGGAATCGCGCTGGTCCAATTAATGTGGTCTTTCCAGCTTTCAGTAACGCCAACCAATCCGTCAGATATATTTAATTTATACGTTTCATAAAATACAGGAATACTCATACTCGCTCGTACAAAAGCTGCCGGCGGCACATCTGCGGGGTTGTCCCAATACATATTCCACATACGGGGAAATTCTATTTTATTGCCAGTCGTAATGTCACTGGCTACGATCACGATCATGGGATTTGTAGGAGGCGTTACCTTGCCCTCTACGTTTATATCTCTTTGTGCATCTTTTCTTACTTCCAGGGAATCAGGGCATTTATCAAAAGACTTTTTAAGGTCGTGCAGATTTGTAATACCATGCGAATGCAAGATTTTTGAAAGCCAGGTATAGAAGAATTGACCCTCATTTAAGCCATAGCCTCCTGTGGTAAGTTTTTTAAGCTTGTAACTCAGCCATATGAGAATGATGATAATGCTTATCCATATAGCCAAGGCAAAAATACTAATCCAGAATGTGAGTTTCGCAATACCTGCTATCCCACTGATAAATGTAATAAAGCTGCTGAGCGAAGCAATAACAAATAAAGTGAGAAAGAATCTTGTAATTTTTTTAAGGTAACTCTTTGAAAGAATTACTTTTTGTATAAAATTTTTGATCCACTTCGTAAATTTCCAATTCTCCTTTTTCCCATCTACCAGATCAAACATATTTAACCCCAAAATATGACCAATTATCCTGGTACTTTTTTCCTCCTTCCGCTCTCCTACTGCCGCCATAAGCATGGTATTAATAGCTCCGGCACTGGTTCCGGCAAGGCTAAAAAAGCGCAAACCTACCTGCTCTAAAATGTAGGTATACCCAAGCAGCGCCACGCCCCAAACTCCACCGCCTTCTTGCACAAGGTCTACGTACTGGTGACCTTCCTCATCAAAAACATCACTTACAATAAATGGCTCACCTCTATCTTCCCGCTCCTTTATGGTGGACTGGACATTTTGCAAGATTTTTGCTACACCGCTTTTTTCGATAAATTCTTCTGTAGAAAGCGAATCGTTCTTTGTCATTGTTTAAAGATTTATTTGATTCCGAATAACCCCGACTTCAGTCTTAATATAACCAAGGCGGGAAAAAAGTTTTTAGGAAATTATTATTTACAAGATTTTCATTTTGAATTTAGCAAAAACACTCATGATTTATACAAAATGCTTTTTGAGAAAATCTTTCGCATTCGTAAAAAAGATGCCATCCAGTAATTCATCTGCATCCACTTCATTGCTTTGTATATCCAATTCACGCCAGAAAGTAGGACGGCGGGTTATGATATGTCGTAGATGATCTTTAAATTCTTGCAGCTGCCCTACATTTTTACAGCAATCTAAAGCATTTATCAGCCCGTCAAAATCGGATCCAAGGCAAATACTCTTTATGGCACGACTTAGAGAAATATTTGCTGCTTTTGCCACGGCAAGAATATGGAAAACCTGATTAAGGAAGTAGTAATAATGAAACTCAAAGCTGTTCTCTCCATGTACCTGCGCCTCATCACCGCTCAGTACACAATCATCCGCTGCTTTTATGGCGTCCACGGTATTAGCATCATATCCTCTTAGAAAATATTCCTTTTCTGCACCAGAAATAAATTCCTGGTCGTATGGCGTATCATTGAGAATGTAGGTTACGCTCTCCACAGGAAAGCCTAAGATTCTCTGATCTAGCGAAATGCCTATTAACCCATTACTATTAATTATATCTACGATTTCTTCGTCATATAAATTTATACTGCTTAGATTAAAGCAACTGTCAGGCACTTTTCCTTTTGTTTTTAAATGCCGAAGCCTCCATTCTCCGCTGCTCTCTTTGGGCCTGGTAATTAAGTATTTGTACCGCTTATCGCTATGTATTCCAGTGAGTCCGGCATGGGTACAGATAAGTGGAAAATCTGAAAAACCCTGATTATTCTTTTCTGCGATGAGCTGCTTCCTGGTAAAGAGACTCATATGTTTGAAATCTATAAGCACATTGTCTTCATACAATTTTTTTATAAGTCGCTTGCCCCAAGCGGTAAAACCGCTATCAGTGGGGTAAAAAAGTTCTGGTCGTATAAACTGCATTCCAAAAGCGTGATTGGCTGCCTGGAAGGGCTGCATGTGCGGAATGTTTACGGCAAATATCCTGATGTTGTATCGCTGTTTAAAGTCCTCATAATTCATATTGAAATCATCTTCAGCAGTGGGCGACATGGGATCATTGCATAGTGTGTGTAGTCCTTCCAGGATAAGTATGCCGTGTACCGTGTCTGCATCTGCCTCATCAAAATCCTGCATGCTGCTTATGAATTTGAACCGGGCACTTGCATTGCCTATACCTGCCGGAGGCTTAGGATTATTTATAAGCGCATCCATGGTTTTCTTGGTCCACTCGTAAATATTTTTTCCCTCTGCGAGTTCTTTCAGTTTGTCCGGGTTCATAAGATTAATCTTCCCGGAGCTGGCAATGTTTCTCTCTAGTAAGCCTTTTGCTATCAGATTTTCAATACTATATATTACTACGCCGGCAAGATTTACACTTGCTTCCTGCATTTGCTGTAGATTGCTTTGAGAATTGAAGATGCCATTAAAAAGCTTATTTATCCCAATCTGTATTTCCTTCCCAAAAAGAGTCCCTATTTTAAATTTTACTTCCAGATCATGCCAAGGTGTTAGGTCGTCACCGGGCATACTTAATATTTGCTTTAGAGAAGGATGACAATGAAAGTCGAAGAATGGCATTACTAGGAGTTGTTTGTTTTACGATTTAAATTTAATGAAAATATATCAGCTATGTTGTTGATATTCACGATTGACCGGATTTTATAGATTACGGGTAAGAAAAAAAGAGAATAACTATTCCACGTACTTTTAAGTAGAAAGGATATTTTTTATAATTAATAGCTCTTAAGATTGTACAAAAATCATTCTGGGAAATTCTAATAGAAGTGCTATTAAAAAAAAGTTGCTGAAAAATAAAGGCTAGGGCATCTTTTAAAAAATTGTGGTCGAAAAAGACAGTAAAAAATTAGAAATCAAATCAAGTTATATTTAAACACTTTAGTTGTAACCCAGCCCTTCGCTATAAATCAACCGCAAAAAAAAAGCCCCGCAAAAATGCGGGGCTGATCTTTAATTTTTTGTAAGTAAGAATGCAGGGAATTACTTTTCCTTTGTTACTTCCTCAGTAGTTTCTGCTGCTGGAGTTTCCTCAGCTGCTGCTTCTGCTACTGGAGCTTCTTCAGTTACTGCTTCTACTGCCGGTGCTTCTTCAGCTACTGCTTCTGCTGCCGGAGCTTCTTCAGTTACTGCTACTGCTACTGGTTCTTCTTCTACCTTCTTTACTACAGGTACATTGCGTTTTGCCTGACTTGCCTTTTTGTGGGCACCTTGCCTCTTAGCAACTGCAGACTCATGCTCTGTCATCCATGCGGTAAATTTCTCCATAGCGGCGGCTTCGTCAAAAAGACCAAGTCCCACACCACGTAGAAGGTGTTTTAGGTACAATACTCCTTTGAAAGAAAGTATTCTACGTACGGTGTCAGTAGGTTGTGCACCTTTCTGTAACCACTCCAATGCTTTCTGTCTGTCTACTTGTACAGTAGCCGGAACAGTCAAAGGATTGTACGTGCCTAGTTTTTGAATGAATTTTCCATCACGCGGCGCTCTAGCATCTGCGATAACGATGAAGTAAAATGGTCGCTTCTTGCTACCATGTCTTTGTAATCTCATTTTTACAGCCATAAAAAATAGAAATTTTTCGGGTTGTGAATAAATTAGGGTTTCTATGCCTCTTAATACCTTTAAAAGGACGGCAAAGATAAAGGGATTAAAAATCTTGTCCAAACATTATGGGACAGTAATTTTAATTTATTGCTTGGCGTCCATACCTACGATATATATACTTGATATATCCTATTTGCAAATGATTCTAACCCCAAGTCTAGTATATTGTGATAAATAAATAATAACTATGAAATTAAACTTATTGTCTTGTGATGCCCAGCGCCCAGATAAAAGGGCTATAATCAAATGTATAGCAGAGATTTCCTTAAATATGAGTGATTCCTTAGCAACTGAACTTACAGACATAATGTTGGAGGGAGACGCAGTAGCAATAGAGATAGAGGATAATAATGTACCCTCAGCTACAAGGGCGCTGCGAAAACTTATTATTGATTATGAGATAATTGAGTAAGGATAAGGCAGCTCATATACCAGTAGACTCGCTTTTAAACCACCAGGCAGACGGATAAGAGCCAGCATTCCCATAATAATAAACTTTCTCAACAAGCCGGCTTCCCAGCGATTAAACCCAAGATAAATTTAAGCTCAGCCTGACGACCAACCGTCAATTGCAATTAGCACCTGCACATTAACGTCTTCCCATACCCGGCATCCGTCCCATTGGCATTTTGTTCATCATTTTCATCATCCCCTTCATTTGGTCAAATTGCTTCATAAAAGCATTTACATCTGCTACTTCTTTTCCGCTGCCTTTTGCTATTCTTTGCTTTCGGCTTGGGTCTATAAGGTCAGGGTTTCTTCGTTCTACAAGGGTCATAGAGTTTATCATGGCCTCTATTCCCTTAAAGGCATCATCATTTATATCCACATCTTTTAACTGTTTGCCTACTCCCGGTATCATGCCCATCAGGTCTTTAAGATTACCCATCTTTTTTATCTGCTGTAGCTGGGTTTTAAAGTCTTCAAAGTCAAACTGATTTTTGCGAATTCGTTTTTCCAGCTTTGCTGCTTCTGCTTCGTCAAACTGTTCCTGAGCTCTCTCTACCAGGCTCACGATATCACCCATACCGAGGATACGCTGCGCCATACGCTCCGGGTAGAACACATCAAGTGTGTCCATTTTTTCGCCGGCACTGGTAAATTTTATAGGCTTTTGTACTGTGTATTTTATAGAAAGGGCAGCACCACCTTTGGTATCACCATCTAGCTTAGTCAGCACTACACCGGTAAAATCTAACCGCTCATTAAAGGTAGCGGCGGTATTGATCGCATCCTGCCCAGTCATACTATCTACTACAAATAATACTTCTTGTGGATTGATGGCATTCTTTAGATTGCTCACCTCCGTCATCATAACCTCATCTACTGCCAGGCGACCGGCAGTATCTATAATAATTACATTTTTATTTTTTGTCTTGGCTTCTTTGATGGCATTTTGGGCTATTGACACTACGTCTTTGTTTTCCCGCTCTGCAAAAACCTCTACGCCTATTTGCCCACCAAGCACTTCCAGCTGATCTATAGCCGCCGGACGATATACGTCACAGGCCACCAGCAAAGGCGATTTGCCTTTTTTAGTTTTTAGATAATTGGCTAACTTACCGCTAAAGGTTGTCTTACCACTACCCTGCAGCCCCGCCACCAAAATTATCGTTGGATTGCCGCTGATGCTAAGCTCCGTTTCCGTACCGCCCATGAGTGCCGTAAGCTGGTCCTGCACAATCTTTATCATCTGCTGACCAGGATTTACCGCCTGCAATACCTTGCTGCCCAGCGCTTCTTCCTTTACCTTATCGGTAAATTCTTTAGCTATTTTATAGTTCACATCCGCATCTACAAGCGCACGCCTGATGTCTTTAAGGGTATTAGCTACGTTGAGTTCCGTTATCCTCGCTTCGCCTTTTATATTTTTAAAAGCTGCATCCAGCTTTTCCTGTAATGAATTGAACATGATTCTGTTTTTTTAAGAAGAGGGCAAAATTAGGTTTTTTATTTTTTGTTTTGGGTCAGCTAAATAAGGAGTTGGATAAATAAGATAACACCGTTATTGGTACCTCCCCCATGGTTATTTACAAACGAACCTCATGCACAAATATATCAAGTAAGCTTATCTATATATACACAACTAAGGCTCTTTCTTTGTGTCAATTGTGGCTAAAGCCTAATACAATTGACCTCCTCGTCTGTCGCTTAAAAGCCACGGCAATAGATACTAGCTGGCAGAAAACTATTAGAAATTAAAACAGATTTAAAATCTAAGTAATCCCGATAGCTATCGGGATCAAATACTAAAGGCCTTATCCACCAATTCCTTCTGTTCTTTCAAATGCACCTTGGTATATCCTGAAGCAGTGGCAGCACTTGCCGCACGGCTTATAATATAGAAATTAATATTTTCAAGATTCATGCGCAGGTAGGTAGCAGCACCCATATTGAGGGGTTCTTCCTGTACCCAATGCCACACGGCACGGGGGTACTTTGCATATAGTTCGTCTAGCTGGTTTTGCGGTAGAGGATATAGTTGCTCCATTCTTATGATGGCTACATGCTCTGCATTGTCAGCACCTTTTCTTTCTTGCAGGTCAAAGTAAATCTTACCTGTACAGAGCAATACTTTCGTGATCTTTTTGGCATCTGTTACTTGCTCATCATCTATTACTTCCTGGAATTTGTTTTGGGTAAATGCTTCTTTGCTGCTGTACGAACCCGGGTGGCGCAGGTTTGCTTTTGGAGAGAAGTTTACCAGTGGTTTGCGGAATTCCCAGCTTTGTTGGCGGCGTAAGAGATGGAAGAAATTAGCCGCGGTCGTAACATTGGTCATCACCATATTGCGCTCTGCGCACTGCTGCAGGAAGCGCTCCATGCGGGCACTGCTATGCTCGGGACCCTGTCCTTCGTAGCCATGAGGAAGGAGGAGCACAAGGCCGTTCATTCTCTGCCATTTGGTTTCTGCGGCGGCCATGTATTGGTCTACCATTATCTGGGCACCATTTACAAAATCGCCAAACTGTGCTTCCCATAGTACGAGGGCAAATGGGTTAGCCATGGAATACCCATATTCAAAACCTACTACTGCATACTCGCTTAGGAGAGAGTTATATATTCGGAAAGGCTTTTGGTCTTCTTTAAAATGATTGAGCCTGTTATATTGCTCATTTGTATTTTCGTCGTAGAGCACTGCGTGCCGATGGCTAAAGGTTCCCCTCATTACGTCCTGCCCGCTCATGCGCACGTCTTTACCTTCTATAAGCAAGCTGCTGTAAGCCATCAATTCGGCAGTGGCCCAATCTATTTTCCCTTCTTCTTCAAAAAGTTTTTTCTTATCGTTGAGGAGTTTTTCTACTTTACGAAGTGGCTTAAAACCTTCCGGCCATTTCATCAAACCATTAAATATCTCTTCTACCATTTTTTCATCTATAGCAGTATCTGGTGAGGAAAGAAAATCTCCGGTTGTAGATTTTCGTAGGCTCTTCCACCACAGCTCTGGTGTTTGGTATTTATATGGAAGCGGTCTCTGTTTAACCTCATCTAATCTCTCCTGCAGATCATCTAGAAACTGACGCTCCATTTTTTTTGCAAGTTCTTGTGCATCTGGCTCTCCTTGTTCCATAAGGAAATTCATATATACTTCCCTGGGATTCTGGTGCTTTTCTATAAGTTTATATAAAGTAGGTTGGGTAAACTTTGGTTCATCGCCTTCGTTATGCCCATGCCTGCGATAGCAAACCATGTCAATAAATATATCGCTGTTGAATTCCTGGCGATACAAGGTGGCAATCTCAGAAATTTTTACTACTGCTTCAGGGTCATCTCCATTTACATGAAAAACAGGCGCTTGCACCATAGACGCCACAGAGGTGCAATAATCTGCACTGCGGGCATCATCAAAATCTGTAGTAAATCCTACCTGATTATTTATGATGAAGTGAATAGTGCCGCCGGTATAATATCCTTTGAGCGCACTCATCTGCAGGACTTCATACACTACCCCCTGCCCGGCTATACTGCTATCACCGTGTATAAGAATAGGAAGAATTTTATCGTAATCACTATTATACATTACATCTGCCTTGCTGCGGGCAAATCCTATAACGAGCGGATCTACCGTTTCAAGGTGAGATGGATTAGGCGTGAGTTTCAGGTCTACTTCTTTGCCATCTGCCGTTTTTACCTGGCTACTATAGCCCATGTGGTACTTTACGTCCCCGCTTCCCATAGTGGTATCTGGTATAGCGGTCCCTTCAAATTCGCTAAAAATATGTTCGTAGGTTTTGCCCATAATATTGGCCAGTACATTCAGCCGGCCACGATGCGCCATGCCTATGATTACTTCCTGCACATCATTATTGGCACTGGTATTTATAATGGCATCCAGCGCCGCTATGGTAGTTTCTCCGCCCTCAAGACTAAATCGTTTTTGTCCTACATATTTTGTATGGAGAAATTTTTCAAACATTACCCCCTGGTTTAGCTTTTGCAAAATTCTCTTTTGCTGCTCTATCTTTAAAGGTTTGTGAAAGGTGTCCTCCATGGCTTTTTCCAGCCAATCCGTTCTTTTTTTATCCGTGATATAAGAATATTCTATTCCTACATGACTGGTATAAGTAGCTTTTAATTTTTCTAGGATCTCTTTCAGCGTAGCACCCTCCATTCCTATAAGCTTTCCTGCCGCAAAGCTTGTGTTCTCATCAGTCTCAGAAAGCCCGAAGTAACTTATTTCAAGATTGGCGTGCCTGTTCTTACGCTTTCTTATGGGATTTGTGTCGGCATTGAGATGCCCTTTTTGTCTATAGCTGAGTATAAGATTGTATACGCCAAACTCCTTTTGCAAATTGCCTGTAGCCGTAACGGGAATCGAGGCACCATTCGTATCGGGCACTGCCGATAAAGCAAAATCATATCCCTCAAAGAATTTTCTCATCTCCGGATCTACACTTGTGGGATCGGAAACAAAATCCTGGTATACATTTTCTATATAAGATGGATGTGCATTGGTGATGTACTGAAAATCCTTCATGTAAGCGTGCCGTTAAATGGTATTTTATAATAATATACTGCTGCTGCGTCAGCATTCCGGCAAATATCGTGTTTTCTATGTGTGTAGAAAAAGATAATCTGTACTTTTGGGCGACATTTTTTTGCAGCGAAAGGTCAGTGTAGCCCTTGCTGAAAAATATTTCAGTAAAAGTTAGGTGTTTTCAATAATCTGCCTATCTTTGCAGCCCAAAAAAAGAATACATGGCAAATCATAAAGCTACCAAGAAATCTGTTCGTCAAAGTGCAAGACGCAATGAGCGTAATCGCTATTACGGCAAAACTACCCGTAATGCAATTCGTGATATTCGTGCAGAAGATGATGCAAAAGAAGCAGCAGGACAATTGTCTTCTGTAAATTCTATGATAGATAAGCTTGCAAAGCGTGGTACTATTCACAAGAATAAAGCTTCTAACCTTAAGAGTAAGTTAGCAAAGCGTGTGAATGCATTAGCTGCAGCAAAGGCATAATTTAGTTTTAGCCTTCTATAGGCTCTATATACCTACGTACAAAAACCTGTGAACTGTATTAAGTTTGCAGGTTTTTTTATTTATAAAAATACCTATTCCATTTTCGGTAAACTATTTGCTAATAATAAGATAACATCCAGAATTATTTGAACTCCTCATAATCAACGAGATTTACACTTTTACTTTTCATTCTAAATTATTTCCATGATCAAACACTACTTAGGCACACTCCTTTGTGTAGCATTTCTTTTTTCAGTTAATGCGCAAACCAATCCTACCGAGGCAACGCTTCCTTTAAATATCTCTTTTGGTACAACCAATTTCACCCCTCCGGCTGCTAACATGGCTGCCTGGACCGGAAGTGGTACTAGACCATACACAACACAAGCTGTTGCAGAAGCAAGTGCACCTGGTGCAGATGCTGGTACATTTAATACCACACCAGTTACTACAAATTCAGGTGGACAATACGGACACGCCGTGTCTGGTGATGGCCGTCTCACGATATTGCAGTCTAGCAATACAACGAATGGAACAACACAAGCAGCTCTCGCCATTAAAACAACCGGTGCATCTGCTGTTACCGTAAGCTATGATCTGTCCTTATATATTGTGAACCCAAGAGATATAGGAATAGCCTTACAATATAGAGTTGGGACGGGCGGAGGTTTTACAACTGTGGCCGGCTCAGCAGTAGTATACAGTAATACCAGTAGCAATGGTGGCGATGCCGATGGTCCTACTGACCTGGATAATTATTCTTTCTCCCTGCCAGCTGCGGCATTAAATGCAGCGGTAGTACAGCTGCGCTGGATCACCTGGAATCCTGCAGGAAGCGGTTCGCGCTCGGGTATAAGTCTTGATAATATAATAGTAACCGGCGGTCCTGCCTTACCTGCCTGCGCAGAACCGTCCGCACAGCCTACTAATCTCACATTTGTAACTACCCCCACGGTTGTAAATGGTTCCTTTACCGTAGTTCCTAATCCACCAAGCACAATAGAGCGCTATCTTATTGTTCGCAGTTTAACGACATCGCTATCTGCAGATCCTGTAGATGGTACTACTTATACTCCCGGTGCAATTGTGAATGGCGGAAACGGCGTTTCACTAGGTACTACAGACGATGGCACTTTTACTGACAATGGGAGAACACCCAACACGCTTTATTACTACTTTATATTTTCCATGGAAGATGTGGGTTGCTCTGGTGGACCAAACTACCTGCAGGCAGCACCGCTATCAGGAAATGTAACTACACCTCCGTTGGCTGCTTGTGTAGCACCATCTTCTGCACCGCTTAATTTAATGCTCAATCCCGGTAATACAAACATTAGCGGAACTTTTGATGCTGTACCTTCTGCCAATCGATATTTGACTGTAATAAGTTTAAATAACAGCTTATCTGCTTCACCGGCAAACGGTACTGCTTATACTACAGGCCAGGCTTTAGGTGGAGGAACAGTGGTAAGTTATTCCAGTGCAATGTCTTTTAATGCCACGGGCCTTACTGCAAACACTACATATTTTATATATGTATTTGCAGCCAACAGCGACTGCACTGGTGAGCCTTTTTATAATACAGCGCCGCTTACAGGTACCATGATGACAACGAATACCCCTAATGGCATACCGGCAGGATATTATGATGCAGCCGTTGGGCTTTCATGCCAGCCATTAAAAACAGCTTTAAGAAATATAGTGTCCAATGGTTATGTAACCCTTTCTTATACCCCTGGTGTGTGGAATGCCTACCAGTTTACAGATTTACGTCAGAATGATGCTAATACTGCAACAATAGTATGGGATATGTATAGTGATAACCCTACTGGTCCTGAGCCTTACACCTTTACTTACGGCCCTACAACTAGTGGAGGTAATCAATGTGGTAACTACACTAACGAAGGCGATTGCTATAACAGAGAACATTCTACTCCACAATCTTTTTTTGTAGGAGGAACTTTACCTATGTACTCTGATCTCAACCATGTATTTCCAACGGATGGAAAGGTTAATGCCTATAGAAGCAACTATCCTTATGGAGAAGTAACTTCAGCTACTACTACTTCTCTTAACGGGAGTAAGCTAGGAACCGGGACAAATAATTTTGGTTACAGCGGGATTGTTTTTGAGCCGATAGATGCTTATAAAGGGGATTTTGCCCGTGCAGGTTTGTATATGGCTACTCGCTATGAGAATGAAATCATTGCCAATAACTGGGCTGCAAATGGTGCTGCAGATGCCTTGTTTTTATCGACTACTGACAAAGCTAGTTCTACAGCTACAGGACCGGCCACAGCTGCAGAACGTAAACTACAGATTTATGACGAATGGCAAATTAAGCTTTTAATGAAATGGCATTTGCAGGATCCTGTAAGCCAAAAGGAAGTAGATAGAAATAATGCAATCTATTACCAAAGCGGGCAAGCTAACAGAAATCCATTCATTGACCATCCGGAATATGCAGCGCAAGTATTTGATTGTAGTGTTGCGCTTCCCGTAACCCTACTAAGTGCCACCGCAGAAAAAGTAAAAGAAACTGTTGTAGTAAACTGGGTAGTGGTAAACGAAACAAGCTTTAAACAATATGAAATAGAAAGAAGCACTGATACGAGAAACTTTAGCAGGATAGGAGCGGTAGCCTCACAAAACATTGCTGCCTATAGCTATACTGATAATTTCTTGCCGAACACAAATATTGTCTACTACAGATTGAAATTAGTAGATATAGACGGACGCTTTACTTACAGCGATGTAATGCCAGTGAAATTGAACAATAACTTTAGTAATGCTCAGGTATATCCAAACCCTACTTATGGTCCGCTAAGCATAAAATTAGGTCAGCCTTTGCAGGAGCAAAGTACAGTGCAGATAATAGATGTAACTGGCAGAACAGTAAAAACATTTACCGCTAATAGCCAACAAAACATTGTGCAGGTTGACGTAAAATCACTGCCTGCCGGCAGGTACTTTATTCAGATAAAAAATAATAAGCAGTTTATAAAAGAGTCTGTTGTTGTTATAAAATAGAAATATATATATTGTTAAAAAGCCCCGCCAAAGTGCGGGGCTTTTTAATTCTCAGCAATGTCACTCTACTGAGCAAAAGGGAAAGCAGAGAATGATGCGTAATTTTTCTAACGCAACGTCATCCATTTGCACAAAAAACGATTTAGAGAGACCCTGCTCTGTAATGACTTTTTCGTATTCGTCAAATGCCGTCAGGCTGACCTTAAATTGCTTTGGCCGAAAATAAAGTGCAAAACTTTTACTACTAATTATTCACAATCCATAATTACATTTACAACATGAGAAATTTTCTGTGTATTACTATCGCTTTTATTTATTGTAATAGTGCATTGGCACAGCTCACCCGATTTGAAAAAAGCAAAGGGCTGGAAACTGCAACCTATGAAGAGACCATTGCATTTTATAAAACACTGGCTGGCAAAAGCAAGCTGATAGCTGTACAACATAAAGGAGCGACAGATGCCGGCTATCCCTTACCTATAGTGCTGGTAAATGCAGATGGTACACATAATCCTGCGCAATGGAGAAGAGAAAACAAGATAATAATCTTTATAAATAACGGTATACACCCCGGTGAGCCAGATGGAATAGATGCCAGTATGATGCTGGTCAGAGATATAGTTACAGGTAAAGTAAATCTTCCGCAAAATATTGCATTAGCCTTTATTCCCATTTACAATATCGGTGGTTCGCTCAATAGAAATAGTACCACGAGAGTAAATCAAAACGGCCCCACGGAGTATGGATTTAGAGGGAATGCTCAGAACCTGGATCTGAATCGGGATTTCACTAAAAGCGACAGCAAAAATGCAAAGAGTTTTGCACAGATATTTCATTGGTTGCAGCCAGATTTATTTATAGATAATCATGTGAGCGATGGGGCAGACTACCAGCATACCATGACTTTAATTACTACACAATACGAAAAACTGGGGCATATAAGCGGTAACTACCTTAGAAATATTTTTGAGCCAAAAATATACTCTGCTATGAAGCAGAAAAACTGGGATATAATTCCTTACGTGGAGTTTGACGGCGCAAATTTTGACAAAGGCATTACCATGTTTAATGAAACGCCTAGATATAGTTCTGGCTACGCAGCACTTTTTGGTACACTTTCCTTCATACCAGAAACCCATATGCTTAAACCTTATAAGGAAAGGGTGCAGAGCACATATGACTTATTGAAAAGTTTTATAGAGGTGGCCTCTTCTGAACAAAAACATATAAAAACAATCCGCCAGCAAGCAACCTATGAACGAATGAAGCAAGACAGTTTTGCTTTAAAATTTGTGCCGGATTATTCTAAGAACAGTGAAATCACCTTTAAAGGATATCAGCAAGATAGCACACTAAGTTATGCTACGGGGTTGCAAAAAATGTTTTACAACAGAAATAAACCGTATAGTAGGCAAGTAAAATTCTACAACTATTTCAAGTCTCAGAATTTTGTGAAAAAACCGAAGGCTTACGTCATTCCTTCGGGGTGGTATGAAGTAATAGAGCGATTAAGCTTAAACGGCGTAAAAATGCAAAGTTTACAAAATGACTCCGTAATTAAAGTGCAAGTCTACCATATTGCTGATTACAAATCTTACCCAAAGCCCTACGAAAAGCATCATATAAATTATGCAACGGAAATCACGAAAACTACGGACAGCTTGCGCTTTCAAAAAGGAGATAAAATAATTTACCTAAATCAAGTTGCAAACCGCTATCTCATAGAAATGCTGGAGCCTACGGGCGATGACAGTTTCTTTGCGTGGAATTTCTTCGACGCCATTTTACAACAAAAAGAAGGCTACAGCGATTATAGATGGGAAGACATAGCTGCCGAGGTTTTAAAAAAAGAACCGGAATTACAAACTGCTTTAAATAAAAAAAAGCAGGAAGATCCTGCTTTTTCTAGTAATTCTGGTGCTATTCTTAGGTACATTTATATTCATTCTCCATATTACGAAAAAGCACATTTGCGCTATCCTGTGTACAGAGTGGAATAGTTATTTACATTTTTGCTTTTCTAGGCATAAGTACTGTGTTAATGACGTGTATTACTCCATTACTTTGATTTACATCAGCTATAGTAACCATAGAGCTGTTCCCTAGAGCATCTGTTAGGTTGATTCCCGAACCGCTTTTTTTAGCCATAAGCTGTTCACCTTCTACAGTTGTGAATGTAGCTGTACCGTTACCCGCTTTTATCATCTTCATGATATCCTTTGCGTTGTATTTTCCGGCTACCACATGGTAAGTAAGGATCTTAGTAAGCTCAGGCTTATTTTCTGGCTTTACCAGGAAGCCCACTGTACCTGTAGGCAGCGCATTGAATGCTGCATCTGTTGGGGCAAAAACGGTAAAAGGACCTGCGGAACTTAGTGTTTCTACAAGACCGGCAGCCTTTACAGCCGCTACCAGAGTTTTGTGATCGTTGCTATTTACGGCATTTTCCACGATATTCTTAGTGGGATACATTTGTGCACCACCTACCATAACAGGCTCCATGCTCATCTTGTTGCTACTTCCGCAGCTGCTCACTCCTATCATTATTATGAAAAGTGCTGAAAGAAAAATTGTTATTTTTTGCATTATAGTTGTTTTAAGAAATTACCCGGCATTTGCAGGAGTAATTTTGTTGTAAGAAAAAAGATTGTTTTTTAAGCAGTTAAAGATGAAAGCGGCGCCACTTTCCTTGCTTTTTTGCTGCATATTCTAATAACGCAATAATGACACTAAAGGTTTTTTACTGACCCTCCATTTTCGTATCATTACCAGCTCGTGTCCGCGTTTATTTCTACAGAACCTGCGTTACTGGCTACTTTTCCCCGAAAAAGGGGTCTTAAATAAATTTCCACTTGTCCATATTTATCCCTACTTTTGCTGCCCGCTAAAAATAAGCGGACAAACAATTTTTTTTATTAAATAAAACAGGGAAATGAACAATTACGAATTGATGGTGATTTTTACCCCTGTGCTATCTGAAGAAGATGCCAAAACTGCCCGTAAGAAATACGAGACTCTCGTAAAAGATAACGGCGGTGAGGTAACGCACAGCAACCCTTGGGGATTAAAATCACTGGCGTATCCTATAGCCAAAAAGACCACAGGGATCTATTGGGTTATGGAGTATACTGCGCCAACCAGCTTCAATGAAACATTGAAAATTCAGTTGTTGCGTGACGAAAGCGTCATGCGGCACATGGTTACTGTACTCGATAAATACGCCGTGGCGTACAATAACAAAAAGAAAAGTGGTGTAAAAAATTCTGAACCTCAAATAGCGGAAGCATAATCATGGCAAGAAACAATGAAATAAAGTATCTAACCGCTATAAAGCAACAGATACGCCCAAAAAAATACTGTCGTTTTAAGAAAATGGGTATCCGTTATATTGATTATAAGGATGGCGATTTCTTGAAAAAATTCTTAAATGAACAAGGAAAACTTCTTCCACGTCGTATTACAGGTAACTCTCTAAAGTTCCAACGTAAAGTAGGACAGGCTGTAAAGAAGGCTCGCCAGATGGCAATTCTTCCTTACGTTACGGATTTGATGAAGTAGAGAGGGAGGTATTTAGATTTGTAGTACTTAGTTTTATGACTTTCTATAAATTGAAATAGTTTTCTAATCTAAAAAGTCTAAGTACTTTATATGAAGTACTTTTTTTCTCACCACCCTAATTCGCCACAGGCGGAGAAAGCCCATTAAATAAACCGGGTTGGGTAAAAATGCAAAATTATGCAGGTAATATTAATAGAAGATGTAAATAATCTTGGAGGTATCAATGAGTTAGTTACTGTAAAAAATGGCTACGGTCGTAATTATCTTATTCCAAAAAAACTTGCAATAGAAGCTAGTCCTAGTAACTTAAAGCAAATGGAAGAGCGCCTGAAGCAACAATCTAAGAAAGAGGCTAAACTTCTTGCCGAAGTAAATAGCGTTATAGCTAAGCTGAATGATGGAGCTTTACAAATAGGTGCCAAAACTGGTACTACGGGTAAGATCTTTGGTAGCGTAACTTCTGTACAGATAGCAAGAGCTATACGCGAGCAGAAAGGCTATGAGATAGATAGACGTCGCATTACTATCGTAGATGAAATAAAAGAATTAGGAGAATATAAGGCAACAATAGACTTCGGTAACGGAAACGAAACTGAGGTAGATCTAAATGTTGTAGCAGAATAATTACTGTTTAATAGCTTAAACAATTTTACAATGCCACTGATTATTTTAAAATCAGTGGCATTTTTTTGTCTGGAGGCGCTGAGGTCGTATATAAAGTACCCTGGAAAGAAAAAAATTATTTTTTTTTCGAATTTTATTATTATGAATGTATTCCTTTATCTTTACATTTGAATTAATGATTTAGTTTTTGGCTATAGCTGAAGTAGCATTTCACGGAAGTTCGATTCAGTTCACTGTAACAAC
>JBBKWE010000218.1:0-34686 GCA_037968795.1 Ferruginibacter sp. | reverse complement strand
GTATCTGTAGTAAAATAAGGATTGCCGGTACCTGCGCCAAAAATGACTACTCTGTTCTTCTCTAAGTGCCGCATTGCCTTGCGACGAATATAAGGTTCTGCTACCTGCTCCATTTTTATAGCAGATTGCAGGCGGGTTATTACACCAGCTTTCTCCAGGCCGCTCTGCACTGCCATGCCATTTATTACAGTGGCGAGCATGCCCATATAATCGCCCTGTGCTCTTTCTATGCCTGTTTCTGCCTCATTGGCTCCGCGATATATATTGCCACCACCTATTACTATGGCTACCTGCACACCCATTTCTGTTATCTGCTTTATGTCAGAAGCATATTGAGCAATGATGGTATGATCTATGGGATCAAAGCTGTCTTTACTTCCCATTAAAGACTCACCAGAAAGTTTAAGAAGAATACGCTTGTACTTTGGTAACATGTGTATGTAGATTTTTTTTGGCCTTTGACAGAACGATGTGCTCTGGCGGGGCGAAAGATAAAGAAAATGCAGGGAGTGGAAAAAATGTTATTTGTTGATAGTATTTTAACTTTAAAAAACGCATCAAGAATATCTCATTACTTGATGCGAGGAGAAAGCAAGAGTAAAGTTTCCGATCAATTACGATATAAAGGGATAAGTCGTGGGTTTTTTGAGGTGATTCTTTTAAGAGGGAAAAAAGCAGCCGTTTTTGCAACTACCTCGGCGCCCCCACTTCCTCCTTAAAATAATTCAACCGCAAACTATCTGCCCATCCATTAGGATTTTGCAATAAAATTTTACTGCTATAAAACACCATTCCCTGTAGCCGCGGATCAGCTCTTATGGCTTCTATTTGTCTTGTGAGCTGGGTGCGGTCTCGCCAAGCGGCGTTACTTCCTGCCCGGTATATGCCTAAGCCTATGTAACATTTGCGGCCGTAAGTATGTCTTCCCCACCAGTCTACCAGCTCTTCAAAAGGGGCTGCATTGTGTCCAAATTCCCAATAGAGCTGTGGCGTGATGTAGTCTATCCAGCCTTGCTTAAGCCATAAGAGAACATCTGCATAGAGGTCATCATAATTTGTTTGCCCCGCTCGCGTTTTGCTACCTGCGGGATCCTGGTCTATATTTCGCCATACGCCAAAAGGACTTATACCAAACTGGCAATCTGGATTTATACTTTTGATCGTTTTGTAAAGGCGTGAAATTATAGTGTCTGTATTACTCCTTCGCCAGTCTGCTTTCGATAAACTTGTACCGCTTTTTCTGTAGCTGTCATAATCCGGGAACTCCTTTCCTGCTATTCTGTACGGATAAAAGTAATCATCAAAATGAATGGCATCTACTTTATAGCGACGCACCACGTCTTCTACAATATTGATTACATGCTGCATTACCGCTTCCTGTCCCGGATCAAAGTATTTAGTATCTCCATACTGCACGAACCACTCTGGGTGCAACCTGCTGATGTGCGTAGGACTCAAGCTGCTTTTATTTACATTAAATACCGCCCGGTAAGGGTTCATCCAGGCGTGAAATTCCATTCCCCGCTTATGTGTTTCTTCTATCATAAAAGAAAGTGGGTCATAATAAGGAACAGGCGGTTGGCCTTGTGCTCCTGTAAGCCATTGGCTCCAGGGCTCGTAAGGCGACGGGTAGAGTGCATCTGCCGCGGGTCTTATTTGTACAATAACAGTATTGAGACCAGTACGTTTATGAAAGTCGAGGAGCTTAATAAATTCTTGCTGTTGTATTGCACTGCTACGGGTAGCAGCGGTAGGCCAGTCTATATTAGCGACGGTAGCCACCCACACGGCACGCATCTCTGGTTTTGAGGTATTTTGTGCTTTGCAAAAAATAGGAACCAGTAAATTTATAATAAAAGCCAGTACGGCAGTTTTACTTATTATTCTCATCAGCTTCTTTGTCTCTAATCTTATCAAGTAATATATTTAATTGCATCGCCTCTTTCTGGGAAATATTATTTAATAAAGCAAGTATTTCTGCTTCATGGGTGTCCATCTGTGCTAAGAGTGCTTTGCCATTACTGTTAATAACAACATCTACCAGCCGTTTATCTTTGCCACAAACATTTTTTTGTACCAGATCTTTTTTCACCAGGCGATCTACAATTCTACTGGTATCGCTCATTTTATCGAGCATTCTTTTTCTTATTTCTAAAGTGGAAATGGGTTCTCCTGCACCCCGCAGTATACGCAGAATATTAAACTGCTGCATTGTAATGTTACCCTTATCAAGAATTTTTTTGAGTCTTTCTGTAAGCCAGCTATTGGTATACAAAATATTTATAAGCGCTTTCTGATGACTAGTCTTAAAATTAGGTTGAAAAATATCGTTTTCTATAGCCATATAAAAGGTGGTTTTACAATTGGACTACACATTCTATTAGCTCCTGCAATAGAATGTAAGCTGCTAAGATGGAAGTTAAAAGCAAACTTACAAAAAACGATATAGGAATTGCAAAGTTTAAACCCGTATTACTTAGTTAAATTATTTTTCGTTTGTATTTTCCTCTATTGTATCTGTTTCTAGTTCATGTGCAGTGAAAGCATCTGAAAATTCATTTATATAAATCTTTACAAGAACAATGAAATAGCTAATAAGTAAGGGACCAAAAACCAAACCTATAAAACCAAAAAAGTTCAGACCGAGAATCACACCAAAAACGGTGATAAGAGGGTGTACATTTCCCATTCTTTTCAGCAGGCTTAAGCGAGCAAGGTAGTCAATATTACCGGTTACAATGGCGCTATACGCTGTAAGTCCTAGCGCTGCTCCCGGATGCCCCTGAGTATAAAGCATTATACAAACGGGAACCCATATAACCATAGTGCCAACGATGGGGAAAAATGCAAATACCCCGGTAAGAAATGCCCACAATCCCCATTCTTCTACTCCAAAAATAAGATAGCCAATAGCTGCAATTAAACCTTGAATAATGCAGATAATTGGAATTCCCAATGCATTGGCTTTTACCATCATCTTGGTTTCGGAGGCCAACATTTGTATGTTTTTCTCCTTTAAAGGAATAAGCTTACGAAGTCCTTTTTCTATTTTTACACCTTCTACATAAATAAAATAAAGCAGGAAAAACATCATAGCCAGGTTCGTTATGATCATCGTAGTACTGTTCAGTAGACCTGGTATATAGGTAGATACCTTTTCTGTAATATTTTTAGTGCTTTCTTCAGATAGAATTTCGAAACCAGTCATATTCTGCAGCTTGTCTGCCATAGATCGTACTGAGACCATTACTTTCTCTTTATTAGCAATAAGATCCTTAACCTTGGGAGCCACAAGGGTTACAGTAAAATAAATGGGAATGGCAAGTATAATAATATATCCTAAAAGCAAGACTCCGGCAGCAATTCCTTTTTTCCATTTTTTCTGAAATATAAGCTTGAAATAAAGACGACGGCTTATTATGTACAGCGTAATCGCACCCAGTATTCCGGGTATAAACATACTCAACTGGCTGATAAGGACTATACCAACCAATACGATGATGCTCAATAAAATAACCTGCTTCAGCCGGTTATTAAATACATTCTTTCCTTTGTTTTCCACAATGTGATATTTTTATTGCCATACAGAAACACCTTCGCTACAATTTGCACAGATATCGATATTTTTTCTCGACTGCATAAGTTCTGATCTAAACTGCTTATAGTTACTATTGTGCCAAATTTCTTTAAAAGATTGATTTTTTAAATTTCCCAGTTGATGGGTAGCATCCTTGTCAAAGCAGCAGGGCACAACCAATCCGTCCCAGGTAATCACATTTGCATGTTGCATTTTCCAGCAACGATTGGCCAGTTTGTTTTTGGGTAAATAAGTCCCATCTTGCTGGCGGGTATACCGGCTGTATTTGTCGTTTTCGGGTATGAGTTGGTTAGGGTCGGTTTCGTAATCGTACACCTGCGCTGTCTTAAAACGAACCTCATCTACACCCACTTCTTTTGCCAGTTTTTTTATATCTTCTATCTGGTGTTCATTGGGCTTTACTACAAGGAACTGAAAAAACACGAATGGCGTTTTACTACCTAGTTCTTTTTTCCACTTTACAATATTTCTTGCGCCTTCTATTACTTTTTCCAGCTTGCCGCCAACTCTATAGGAAGTATATACATCTTGGGTAGTGCCATCTATAGAAATAATAAGTCTGTCCAGCCCACTCTCTACCGTCTTGCGAGCGGCTTCATCATTAAGGTAATGCGCATTAGTACTTGTTGCAGTATAAATTCCTTTTTCACTTGCGTACTTAACCATCTCCAGAAATTGCGTATTCAGATATGGCTCTCCCTGGAAATAAAATATGAGGTAAAGGAGCTCCTTGTAGATCTCATCTATCGTTTCTTTAAAAAAATCTTTCTGTAGCATTCCCGTAGGGCGGGTAAAAGCTCTGAGGCCGCTAGGGCACTCGGGGCAGCGAAGGTTGCAACTGGTAGTAGGCTCAAAGGAAATAGATACGGGTAACCCCCATTGAATAGGCCGCTTCATCCATTTACTCGCATAAAAACTGGAAAGCACTTTTACGCCATTCCATACCCGACGAAAGGTAAGTTTGCGCAATAAGTTTATGCTATCATTATAATTTATTTCCGGCATGGGGGCAAAGGTAGCGGATATACTTACAGGGAAGGATACTAGTTGAGGAAAAAAGAGGCAAATTTTGCGCTATGAAAAAGCACCTACCTAGGCTCTCTAGATAATATGGTATAAATAAACACTGGTTTTATAACTTCATCTCAGCCGGATTTCTCTGCATCCAAATGTCTTCGAAGCAAAGGTCATTCCTAACGAGCTTATCGTAATTTTCCAGTAACACGCTTGTAGCAATAAATTTCATTACATAGTTACGTGTCTCTGCTGGCAAATAGTTTTTAATGTCCCAGAAACTTGCATTTGGGTTGCCTACTCTCCTTAGAACTTGCTGTATCTTACCGGCACCACAGTTGTAGCTTGCCGCTACAAGTAGCCAGTCATCATTAAGTTCTTCTTTTCTATCCTTGAGATATTTAGCCGCAGCATGGGTGCTTTTTACAAAATTTGTGCGTTCATCATTTGCCAGGTTAGCACTGGTTTTAAGACCATAATGTTTAGCTGCTGCGCTCATGAGCTGCCAGTAACCTGTAGCTCCCGCTCGGGATACAACCTTACCATTAAAGCCGCTTTCTATTGCCATTAGGACCACGAATTCTTCTGGTACGCCGTATTTTTTAAGTATAGCAATCGCTTTCGGGAAAAACCCGTCACTTTTCTTCTGTATGCTTAAAATATTATTTTTGCGGGTTTTGCTATATTTTTCTACATACTCATTAGCCTCCTCGCGGTGTTCTTCTAGAATTGCAGGAAAATTTACGTTAGCTTTCTTTATCAGAATCATACCCGCTTTTGCACTCTTGGCAGAGGCTAACAATACTTTAGTAGTATCTTTTTGGGCAAATGAATTGCTGTTTAGGAAAAATAAGCTTAGGCTTAAAAGGAATAATTTCAAAATCTTATTACATTTAGGAGTTTCTTACACTAAGGAAATGCAGTTTACGTACTTTGCAAGGACGATTTTGTCTTACAAAAACGCAGCTTTTCACTAAATATTGCTATTGTTTTTAAGAAGCAATATTTAAAAAGCCCTGACCTTAAATAAAAAAAGTCCGATGAAAAATATATTTTACTTTCTGCACTTGTTCTCTCTTCTCTGAGCTCATTGCCCAAAACTTTCATTGCGATGATAAACTCGATTCCTTACTGAAGTGGGAAAGACGAGCTGCCGGCACTATGATCTTAAGCCGGGGAAACTAAGGCCTTCCATCAAATATTTTTGATGTAAAGAACTATAGACCCTCTTGGCAGACAGATGCTACTATCCGTTTTATCGGCGGCGAAGGTACTTTATTTTGGCTAAAAAGCCAAGAGCAAAGCGATTTCACATATTATCTTAGCAGTACCTTAACATCGTGGATTTTACCTTACTATTTGATTATCAATGCTTTTATACATATTAAGTAATCAGGTGCGCAATTACGAAGCCTATAAACTTTCCTCATTTGTATAATATGCGGTAAAACAAGAGCCCCGGATTTTTGCCAGAGGCTAATATTATGGTATATAATCGTAGGGTATGAGGTCATTACAAAGAGAATAGTAAAGTAGCCTTATCTTTATTCCCCAAAATCTACACAATAATATGGCGAGGAAGAATAGGAAGGTAGGAGCGAAAACCATTTTGCTTATAATTGTTTCGCTTTTATTTGCAGCCTTTGTGGTGTATATAGCTGTGAAAATCATCTTTAAGCCAGAATTTATCAGGTACAATGGTTTTGGAATAGATATGCCCAGCCGCTACGATATACACGGCATAGATGTAAGTCGTTACCAGGGAAATATAGATTGGGAAGCTGTACGTACCATGCGGGACGACAATGTGGGTTTGCAGTTTAGTTTTATAAAAGCCACCGAGGGCGAAACAAGAATAGATCCCTTATTTAGACGAAACTGGGTAAATGCAGGTGAAGAGAAAATGGCTAAAGGAGCATATCACTTTTTTCATCCTTCTCGAAGTGGAGAAGCGCAGGCTAAAAATTTCATAAGGACAGTTACCCTCACTACTGGTGATCTGCCTCCGGTGCTCGACATAGAAAAAACAAATGGCCAAAGTAAAGAACGAATTCAGGAGGGCGCTGCCACCTGGCTTAAGCTTGTTGAAGAACATTATGGAGTAAAACCTATTATATATACGAATGTAAGTTTTTATGAAAATTATCTTGCTGGTCGTTTTGATGATTATAAACTTTGGGTGGCACATTATTTACAAAAGAATAAGCCCCGTATAAGCCGGGAGTGGACGTTTTGGCAACATAGCGAAACGGGCAGGGTAAACGGAATAAAAGCAACAGTGGATTTTAATGCTTTCAATGGAGATTTTTATGACCTTGAAAGACTTCGTATACCATAATTTTTATTATTATTTTATGTCTGTAGAAGAAGAAACAAAGTCATTTCTGGTGCTTATTGTCAATACTATTGCAAGAGTTCTTATATGGATGGTCAGCAATGTATTTGTTGGTATCTATCTCGGCTACGGATTTTATAGCGGTATAATGACTTGGCAGAATATTGTCTATTACGTCTTTCTGGTAATAGGATTTGTTTTTCTTATGAGATGGATAGTAAAGAAGTGGAGGAGGCTATTTGACAATTAATTGAATCGCAAATTTGAAAATATAGGCGGATTTACGGATTCAGAACCTTATTATTCTGAAAAGATAATTTGCCACTAAGCCACAAGTGCGTCCTCATAGGCATAGATGAGAAATAGAAAGAGGAAAGCAACAACGTAGATTCACTACAATCACAAAAATCAAATAAATCACACTTCAGTCAGGAAATAAAAAAAACCACTCTCAATAAATGAACGTGGTTTGTGTATATATCAAGAAACGAAAATGCTCTAATAATTGTAAGCTTCAGCCTCTATAAGCTTGTCAGCTATAGAGCGACGGGCTTCCTTGCTATTAAAGGGCGCATGCTTCGTAAACCGCTTCAGACCCAGCAACATCATTCTCTGCTCATCGCCCTCAGCAAATGCATTGATAGCATCTTTACCGGCTTTATTTACTTTATCTGTAGCATCATACAAATAGGTGCGCATCATAGCGAGTTGAATGTTAGCAGCTTCTTCTCCTACCTTATCAGCCATTTTTATAGCTCTAAGCAAAGCGCTTTCTGCATGGAAAGTAAGGATGGCCATATCTGCGATATTCATTAGTATTTCCTGCTCATCGCTCAGTCCCATCATGAGTTTTTTTACGGCTGCGCCTGCTACCATGAGGATAGATTTCTTCAGTTGTAAAACTACTTTTTTCTCAGCCTCAAATGCTGCGTCGTCACCATCTCCAAAATCAGGAATGCTCATCAGTTCTTTGCTCACCGCCGTTGCAGGGCCCATAAGATCTAGCTGGCCTTTCATAGCACGCTTTAGCATCATATCTACAGTAAGCAGACGATTTATTTCGTTCGTGCCTTCATATATTCTATTTATACGACTGTCTCTATAAGCGCGGCATGCCTGGTACTCTTCGCTAAAACCATTGCCACCATGTATCTGCACTCCTTCGTCTACAATATAGTCAAGTACTTCGCTTCCATCTACTTTGAGCATGGCACACTCTATCGCATATTCTTCTGCACCGCCCAATAATGCTTCTGCAAAAGTTTTCCCTTCTTCCTCTAGCTGGTGTTCAAAATCTTCTACCCATTTACTAGTTCTGTACAGCGCACTTTCACTTACCCATATACGAATGGCACTCTCTGCCAGCTTGTATTTAATGGCGCCAAAACTTGCGATGGGTACTTTAAATTGCTCCCGCTCATTTGCATATTTTATGCTGTCGTTGATGCTCATCTTAGCTCCCCCCAGTGCTGCAGCACACAGTTTCAGTCTGCCTATGTTTAGGATATTGAATGCAATTACGTGTCCTCTTCCTATTTCGCCCAAAAGATTTTCTGCCGGTACTTTACAATCCTGGAAATATAATTGTACTGTGCTGCTACCTTTTATTCCCATTTTGTGCTCTTCTGCTCCACGGGTAAAACCTTCAGAATCTTTGTCTACAATAAATGCGGTAAACTTATCTCCATCTATTTTTGCAAATACAATGTATACATCAGCAAAACCACCATTGGTAATCCAGCACTTCTGACCATTAAGTAGATAGGTTTTTTCATCTTCGCTGAGCACTGCTGTTGTTTTTGCACCCAATGCATCACTACCACTGCCTGGTTCTGTAAGGCCATAAGCGCCTTTCCACTCACCGCTTGCTAACTTAGGAATATATTTTTCTTTCTGCTCTTTTGTGCCAAAATATAAAATAGGCAATGTTCCTATTCCTGTATGAGCCGCTATGGCTACGCTAAAGGAGAAGCCGCCGCCAAGACCTTCATTTACAATGGTGCTGGTGATGAAGTCCTTACCCAGGCCACCAAGATCTTCTGGTATGCTTGCACCCAATAATCCCTGCTCTCCGGCTTTTTCCATTAGAGTTGGCATAAGGTCTTTTTCAAGGCCATCTATCCTGTCAATGTTCGGCAAAACCTCTGTGCGCAAAAATTGCAAACACATTTCTTTTACCATTTTTTGCTCCTCATCAAAATCTTCCGGCGTAAAGGTATCAAAGGCATTGCTTTCTTTTATAAGCCATTCGCCGCCGCGAAGCACCTCTTTCGTTTCTGTTGTAGTACTCATTTTGTTATATTTAATATTCTTAATTTTTTCTTAGGAGCTTATAAGTTATACCTGACTTAGGTTCTCATATACCCTTTGTAATACCTCTTTTGCAATTTCTATTTGTCCGTTCGTAACACCTTCTAGTGCTTCATTAAGCGTTTTGTTTGCCAGGTCCATCAGTTTGTCTTGTAACTCTTTGGCATTCTCAGTAAGAAAAACAAGGTTTATCCTCCTGTCGGTAGGACTAGGAACCCTGGTTACAAGTTTCAATTTTTCCAGGTTGTCTACCAGCCTGGTTATACTGGGTTTATCCCTGAAACTATTCTCGCAAAGTTGTTGCTGACTCACCCCATCTTCCTTCCATAAATGGTATAAAATGCTCCACTGTTCTATAGTAATGTCAATCTCTGCTTCTCTAAAATTCTTCTGCAATCTTCTTGCAATAGCCGTGCTTGCCTTTCCTGTGATAAAGCTGTATAATTCTCCTCGTTTAAATTGGTTGTTTGGCATATAGTTGTTTATGCAACCATAAAGGTAACTCATTCTTTAGAATATTACAAAATGAATTTATTAAGGTTCTGAAAAAGAAAACTATCTTAAACCATAATAGTCAACAATAATGCCAATCTACTTTAGAAGATAGTCATAGCAATCCTCAGCTCCCCCATGGTGTTTTTTTCTTTGAATCCAACTTAATATCTGGCAGTGGTGGACTAATATTCTTAGGGTGTCACAGGAACTTGTTTATGGCTACTGATCATGGGAGCACAAATCAGAACAGCTTAACGACCAGAAGTAATAAACGCAGCGTGGGATTCCGCTATCTTAGAGAACTAAGACCAACAATACGGAAATCAAAGTCGAAAACCTTTGAAAGTCATAGTCTGCAAATAATCTATATTGCAGCAAAAGGCAATACATTTTTCTTATAAATCAAGAGATGCTCCTACTCCTCTACATGTTTTTCTTTTTGGCGATTGCTTATTTGGGGCTTATCTTATATTATCATCTCCTATGGAGGAAAGTGCCCTCGGAAAATTTTTCTTTATCGGAGAGCGCCGCTTTACCCATAATTACCATTATCATTCCGGCAAGGAATGAGGCGGAAAATATTGCTGCTTGTTTAGATGCTCTTATTGCTCAGAGATATCCGGCGGATAAAAGACAGATAATAGTAGTAGATGATCACAGTACAGATAACTCCGCCGCTATTGTTCTGGCCAGTTCTGAGCATAACGTGCAGCTTTTATCACTGGAAGGATACAAGAAAGAGGAGACTAACTCCTACAAAAAGAAAGCAATTTCTATGGCGATGGAGCATGCCACCGGAGATATAATTGTGGGCACAGATGCTGACTGTAGCATGGGGGAAAACTGGTTGCAAAGTATTGCAGCAAATTTTAATGAAGAAGTAACTGTTTTCCTTGCCATGCCGGTGGCTTATAAAGAAGGAAAAGGATTTTTATCCATTTTTCAACAACTCGATTTTTATACCCTACAAGGGATTACTGCTGCGGTGGTGCATAATCAAAAGCAAAATATGTGTAATGGCGCAAACCTTGCTTATAGCCGTGCTGCCTTTGATGCAATAAATGGTTTTGAAGGTGTAGACGATATTGCCAGTGGCGATGATATGCTGCTGATGCAAAAGATTGCAAAGCACTATCCAGATAAAATCAAATACCTGAAAAGTAAAGAAGCCATTGTATACACAGATGCCATGCCTACATGGGAAAAATTCCTGCAGCAAAGAATACGCTGGGCCAGCAAGGCAGATAAATATAAAGAGTGGCAAATGACGGCAGTGCTCGTTTTGGTTTATTTATTTAATCTGGCGCTTTTTGTTTTGCCAATACTGTGTATTTGGAAAAATACAGAAGTCTTTTTGGGGCTTACTTTAATTCAGCTTTGGGCAATTATTCTGGCTGTAAAAATAATTATAGAACTCATTTTTCTTCTTCCCGTTCTTCGATTTTTTAATGCCAGTAAACTTGCGTTTTGGTTTCCTATTGCACAACCCTTTCATATTATATATACTGTTTTGGCGGGGGGGCTTGGTGCCTTCGGGAGTTATGAGTGGAAGGGGAGGAGGGTGAGATAATAGCTTTTCTTATTACTCCGTTATTCTCAAATTTCTATTACTCTACCCCTATTTTCTCTCTTAGACTCCTATAATAAAAAGTAGAGAAATCCATTAAAGATGCAAACCATAGAAAGACCAGGCATCGCAAGGCAATATTACCTTAATATAATTATCGGTCAAGTAGTTAAATATTGTAAACGGGAATAAATACTCTTTCTAGCCCGGATGGGCAGCAGTACCCTGCCGCAGCTTTGCTAAGCATTGCCAGCAGGTACTGCAAACAGCCGGCGACATGGTAATAAACAGGAGAAAAGGTAAAGCTCCTGAAACAAAAACTGGATAATTATGAATTTAGATACAATCTCCAAAAAAACCCTATTTTAGTGATGCAGATATAATGCTAAACATATGAATGAAAATTCCAGATTATTTGATTTTTTATACAACCAACTGGAGCAGCATCCTAAAGATGATATGCTTTGTGCCAAGGAGCATGGGCAGTGGATAAAGCACAGTACAGCAGAGGTGGCAGCGGCGGTAAATAAGTTGAGTGCGGCTCTTCTAAAACTGGGGCTGAGCGCAAATGACATGACGATAGAAAACCGAGATAAGATAGCGGTGATAAGCCGCAACAGGCCAGAGTGGCTCATGCTGGACCTGGCGTGCCAGCAAATAGGCGTAGTGTTGTGCCCCATTTATCCTACAACAAATCCGAAAGAAATAGAATTTATTTTTAATGATGCCGCTGTAAAAACGGTATTTGTTTCTGACAAGGAAATTGTAGATAAAGTAAATGCACTGAAAGATAATATTCCATCGCTGCAGAGTATGTATGCCTTTGATGAAGGCGATGGTGCTGACTATTATAGATATTTACTTACTAACGTGACTGATGATGACCTGCAAAAGGTGGAATCAATAAAAAAAACTATTAAAGCCACAGACTGTGCTACAATCATATATACATCGGGTACTACGGGCACTCCCAAGGGTGTAATGCTCAGTCACAGAAATATAGGGATGAATGTCGTGAATGCTGTGAACTCTTTCCCTTTTGATACTAATCCAGAACATCGATCGCTTAGTTTTCTGCCACTCAATCACATCTTTGAGCGGATGGTTTCCTACATATACCTACTCTGTGCTACAAGTATTTACTATGCTGAAAGCCTTGATACCATTGGCGATAATCTGAAGGAAGTAAAGCCACATATATTTACCACTGTACCTCGCTTACTGGAAAAAGTGTATGAGAAAATAATGAACAAAGGTAATGAGCTTACAGGGCTGAAGCGCAAATTATTCTTTTGGGCGGTGGCGCTGGGCAACCAATACGACAATCAAAAGTCTGGAAGTCTGAGCTATAGGTTACAACTGGCGCTAGCAAATAAACTCATCTTTAATAAATGGAGGGAGGCGCTGGGAGGCCAGGTAAAATTTATAGTAACTGGTGGTGCAGCGTGCCAGGTAAAACTGATTCGCATTTTTACAGCTGCGGGCATTCCTATCCATGAAGGATATGGTCCTACGGAAAATAGTCCGGTGATCTCTGTAAACTGCAGAGGAAAGGAAGGAACTAAATTTGGCACTGTGGGTCCTGTGGTAAACGGACAAGAAGTGAAAATAGAAGCAGATGGAGAAATATGTGTGAAAGGCCCCAGTGTAATGATGGGATATTATAAGCGTCCTGATCTTACTGATGAAACAATAATAGATGGCTGGCTACACACAGGGGATATAGGCGTGTTTGAAGATGGGAAATACTTGAAAATTACAGACCGTAAAAAAGAACTCTTTAAAACCAGTGGGGGTAAATATGTAGCACCGCAGGTAATTGAAAATAAAATGAAAGAGTCAGCATTTGTAGAGCAGATAATGGTAGTAGGGGCTGGGCAGAAATTTGTAGGGGCGCTTATAGTACCTTCTGAGTCGCAACTAAAAGAGTGGATGAAGCATAAGGAAATAGCTTTTACAAATATGACAGACGCTATTCATAACCCTAAGGTTCTCACACTCTTTAAGGACCTTATAGAAAGGTTCAATGAAGATTTTAATCACGTAGAACAGGTGAAAAAATTTGAATTGCTACCAGAGGAGTGGAGCATAGAAAGCGGGGAAATGACGCCGAAGCTAAGCCTGAAAAGAAAAGTTATTATGGAGAAGTTTAAAGGGGCGATAGAGCATATTTACGATTGATGTAGAATTTTGATTTTTGAATGATTTAAATCCCTGATTACACTTTCTACTTCTCAGGTTGTACTCTTTATGTTTTTCTGTTTTTCCATATTTTTTCTGTTGTGAATTTTTTATCAAAAGAGTAAGTTATAACCACGAGCTGTTAAACTCCTCTAACACATACTGGCACTATAATCAGAGGTTAATATGTATTGAATCACCAATAAATATTTAACCATGAAAAAAATTACAACCATGTTATTTGCCGCCTTTTTTGGGCTGGTAAGTATAGCAGCAGCAGCTCCCACGGTGACTGTTACAAACAGTAGCAATTTCGAAATAGAAATAAATAACCGCACTTACTCTAGCAGCGACCGGTACACAATTCCAAACCTGCCGCAAGGCAATTATACAGTTTCTGTATACGAAGTAACAGGTAATGGTATTTTTGGAATAGGAAAGCAAAGAAATCTTATTTCCTCCCGCCAGTTTGCTTTGCGCAATAGCGATGTGCAAGTAAATGTAAATCGTAACGGTTCTGTGCAGGTTTCGCAGTCTGGGTACAACAATAATAATTCCCGTGCTAACAATGATCGCCGGTATGAAAATAATAGCTACGAAAACGATAGAAAATACGGTAAGAGCGAGGGTAAAGGAAATGGCAACAAATATGGTCATTACAAGAACAAGGATATAAAAAATAAAAAGAGTTGTGATGACAGAAATGATGATAAGTACAAAAAGGGAAAGAAAGATGATAAAAACAGAAGCAGAAAAGGATAATTATTTCTGATCAGTGTTTAAATAAAGATGCAGCAGTCTGTAAAGGTTGCTGCATTTTTATATCCGACGAATTCTATACCTGTAACTGTCTAAAAAATTCCACACTGAATAGAGATATACTGCTGCATTATTATAGACGCAATTAATATTTCAGCATTGGAATGCTTCTTGCACCTGTTGCGATAATTATTCAAACACAATAAAAAATGTAAAATCATGACTTCACTAAAAGATAAAAAAGTAGCAATCCTGTCTGATATGGGATTTGAAGAATCTGAACTTACCAGTCCAAAAAAAGCGTTGGAGGAAGCAGGTGCTACGGTACATATTGTAAGTAAGCAAAAGACGATAAAGGGTTGGAAGGACGGAAATTGGAGTATAGAGCTCAATGCAGATGCCGATGCATCAAGCGCAAATCCTGAAGATTATAACGCTCTTGTAGTGCCGGGAGGGGTAATAAATCCTGATAAAATGCGGGCAGATGAAGACTACGTAAAATTTGCTCGTCATTTCTTAGAAACTGGAAAGCCTGTAGCGGCAATTTGCCACGGCCCGCAATTGCTTATAGAAACGGGTATGCTAGATGGTAGAGAAATGACTTCTTACAAATCTATAAAGACCGACCTCGAAAATGCCGGCGTGCTGTGGCATGATAAGGAAGTAGTGTGCGATAATGGTCTCGTAACCAGTCGCAGCCCCGCAGACCTTGATGCTTTTAATGATAAGATGATAGAAGAAATTGCGGAAGGAAGACATGCGACTACGGCGAGTTTTAGTCCTTAATACTGCTATCTCATAATTGTGAAAGCCCCTGACAATTTCGGGGGCTTTCTTATTTTTAGGTTATATGATTTTTCGTAGTCAAGCCTTCTTCCTCATTCTCATCCGGCAACTCTTCCAGTTTTTCTTCTATCTCTTTTTGGTCTCCTTGCTTTACCACAATCTTTTCGCCATCCGTATCCATACTGTCTCTTTCTATTTCTACAATCTTTGTGCTTACAGCATATTTTGTTGGCTGAATTTTATCGCCATATGCCAAGGCGTAAAATTTTGTGAACTCTGCTCCAAAATACAAAATAAGCGCAGAGTAGTACACCCAGGTAAGTAATACTATAAAACTGCTGGCAGCGCCAAAAGCACTACCCACAGTTCCTTGTCCAATGTAAAAGCTAATTAAGAATTTACCGATCATAAATAAAATAGCAGTGGCAATAGCTCCTGCTCTCACATGCTTCCATTTGATGTCAGCATCTGGTAGGACCTTAAATATGATCCCGAAAATAAAAGCCGTAATACCAAAAGTTATGATGATATTCAAGATATAGAAGAAGAAAAAAGCTACTTCCGGAAACATATTCATAAGCCTATCACTGATAGCATCCACAATTGCGTTAATGCCCAGCGAAACAAGGAGTAGAAAACCTAAACTGATCACCACTGAAAAAGAAAGGAAGCGATCTTTTAAAAACTTAAGCCAACCTTTCTTAGGCTGGGGCTTTAAGCGCCAGATAGCATTTACAGAACTTTGAATTTCGGCAAATAGGGCGGTGCTACCTATTAATAAGATAACCAAGCCTATTATGAAGGACACTGTACTCTTCCCTGCCAGTGATGCATTTTTTATAACGTCCTGCATCAGCGTAGCGGCTTCTTCCCCCACAAAACTTGAGAACTGCTCTATAAGCTGGCCTTCCACAGCTTCCTTACCTAGGAAAATACTTCCCAGAGCTATAATCATAAGGAGCAGCGGCCCCAGAGAAAAAATTATGGTATAAGAAAGAGAACCAGCGTATTTTGTTACATTATCATCTAAAAAACCTTGTCCGGCTTTTTTTAATATCCCAAAAATTAATTTTACTTTTTTCATACCCTTTGCATCACGGATGGTGAGTTTTTGTGTATTGTGCGTTGACAATTTTTTCTATTTAGATTATTGTGAAATAAAACAGAGATTACTCTTTGCTTATGTAATATTTGTGTAAGGAAAATACACGATAAAGTTTTTTGATTTATTTCATGAAATTAGATCATACAAATTTTAAACCAACATAGCTCAAAAAAAAACCGACCTGCATATTTGGAAATTACAGATCGGTCATATCAAATTATATAAACTATTACGTATTTATCATCAAAGGCATTACCAGCATAAGTAAGTCTTCTCCATCTTCTTGCGAAGTTGGTTTTATAATACCCGCTTTTTTAGGAGTGCTCATTTCTAATCTTATCTCTTCTGTATTCGTTCCGCTCAGCATCTCTACCACAAATTTTGCATTAAATCCTATGGCCATATCCTCACCATCATACTGGCAAGCCATGCGCTCATTTCCTTCAAAACTAAAATCTACATCCTGACTGGCAAGTTGCAGCTCACTTCCAGAAATTGTAAGTACTACAAGGTAAGTACTCTTATTACTAAAGACACTCACCCGTCGCAGTGCATTTTGAAAATCTACTCTGTTCACTGTCATCACGTAAGGATTATCTGTAGGGATCACTACCTTATAATCCGGGAAGCGGGCATCTATAAGTCTACAAGCCATTTCTGTATGCTCATGCTTTACAAAAAGATGACTTTTGTTATAAGATATTGTAATCTCATCATCATTATCTGGCAGTGCATTTTTTATAAGGTTAAGCGGCTTCTTAGGCACTACAAAAGAAGCTTCTTCTGGCGAGCTCACATCTGTGCGGCTGTACTTTACAAGCCTGTGTGCATCTGTGGCTACAAAGTTTACGCCCTCAGCAGTAAGCTGGAAGAAAACGCCTGTCATAGCCGGGCGAAGGTCGTCTGAACTGGTGGCGAATAAAGTTTTATTTATCGCCGTAACCATTGCAGAAGATGGCATAGTAAAACTGGTCGTCTCATCTGCATCTGGCTCCTTAGGGAAGTTATCCGGGTTCTCGCCCATAACTTTATACTTACCGTTATCGCTGGTGATTTCTATGCTAAAATTGTTGTCAATATTAAAAGTAAGTGGCTGGTCCGGGGTATTCTTAAGCGAGTCTAAAATGATACGGGCAGGAATACAGATTCTGCCAGCTTCTGTTGCTTCTACATCTAGCTGCACTTTCATCACCGTTTCTAAATCAGTAGCTATAATGGTTAGCTTGGTTTTTTCTATAATAAATAGGAAATCTTCTAATATGGGCAGCACAGTATTAGTAGAAATAACTCCGCTTATCTGTTGCAGTTGCTTCAATAAAGCAGAGGAGGAGACTATAAACTTCATATATCCTGGGATTGTTTTTTAGTAATGTGCCAAAGATATATTTTTAGCTTTCAATTTGGGATAAAATTTGTCACCATAGCACGAAGTAGTCTCTTTTCAACATAAGCTACTGAAATTCAAAATTTTGTGTTGTTTTGTGCTATCTTAGTAAGATAACGCTTAAGCGAGATTGTGGGTAAAAGCCTACTGTATGCAGGGCTGGAATTTTTGCCATACTTATTTCAAAACACACAAACGAGATATTTTTTTTGCCACAGCAGAAAGATTGAATATTAAAGATTGGGATTTAATTTTCTCTTGTTTTGATTATAAACCACATGCATACAGTAGTGAGATATCAAACTGCTTTCATGTTATGGGTGCATTCTTCTTTTTTTGCCAGGCTGTAGTTCCGATACAGAAGGAAAATTGTGGAAAGTACCGCCGTAAGAATTAAACTAATATCCTCGTACATGCCAAATTGAAATACAGAAGTAAATCCTATGATCGCCCATAAAATAGGAATAATAAGAAGAGGCGGCGGGCATTTTTCTACAGAAAATAATAAGAAGCCAAAAGTAAAAATTACGGTAGGACAGGGCAGGCCAAAACCAGGAGCATAAGGATAGCTATGACCGAGTAAATATCCGCTTACAGGATAAATAATTAAGGCGTAAAAAATAAAGAATAAACCTGTGATTCCATACCGATCTGGTTTAAATATGAAAAAAAGCTTATCTCGGAAAACGGCGTAATATAAAAACAATAAAGCCTGGATAATAAATAAAATCCCGAATACATAAGCGGCTGGATTTATACTACTGAAAAAAATTAGGTGGTACACAACTCCCATCCATAACCAAAGAAGTGAAAGTATGATACCTGTGATCTTTCCTGCCCGCCTCCAAATGATACTGACGCAGTAAATCGCAACAAAAGCCAGCAAATACAATATAATTTGAGCAGGAAAGACAGCTTCATTGTATTGTTTAAAAATTTCTAAGAATTGCTGCAGACTAAAAGGTGGATTCATGTTGTAATATTTTTTAAACTTCCTGCACTCATCTGGTAAGCTCCCAGCCCTAATAACCAAAGCATAATGGGGTAAGCGACCCATCTTTCTATACCGCCTATTCCTATGTAAGACAGTAAGTACGCAGAGGCAAAGACTGCAATGAACCAGGTAGCAAGAGCTATGCTGCCAAAGAGGATCGCCACATACTTAAAGGGTTTGGCTAGGATGGTAAAGGAAGTAATAGCACAGACCCCTCCTGCCAGGAAAGTGAGCATTGCGGCCATACCATGATAGGGACTAAGGTTTCCAGGAAAAATTCCTACGCCTATAAGTCCCAGTCCAAATAAAACAGCAGGAACCGAAAAAAGCCATCTTTTATAATTCTTATGTTGAAAAAATGTAGCCAGCACAACCATTATTCCTGCTAGCAACATCACTGTATTAAAAATTGTGGAAGAAGGTTCAAAGCTTACACTATCTGGTTGACGGGTAGCACCGAGGTCGCTTATTTCATTTCCAAAGGTGCTGTACCCGGCAGGGTAAAACGCTTCTGCAGTAACGATACCCATCAAAACAATGGCGCCGGCGATAAAAAATAAACAACCGGAGATCTTTAAATTTTTCATGTAGGTTTTTTAGAGTGAATATTTAATTCAGTTTGTTTTGTGTGCATCAGATAGCTGCCGAAGCCCGCAAGCCATAGCATGATAGGGTAAGCAACCCATCTTACTGTGCCGCCCATATTTATGAAATAAAACAGACTGGTAGGGGCAAAGACTGCAACAGACCAGGTTATCAATGCAACAGACCCAAATAATAGAGAGATGTACTTAAAAGGGGAACTCACAATCTTAAAAGTTGATATTGAAAAAATACTTCCGGCTATGAGAGTGACCATGGCAGTAATATTGTGGTACGGGATCATTTTGCCAGGAAAGAAACCCAATCCAACTAAACCTAGCCCAAACCCAAAACCCGTGACCGCAAGAAGGGCTTGTTTGAAATCTTTACGCAAAAGAAAAGTGGCCGATAAAATCATAGCTCCTGCTACCAGGATTATGATATTAAAAATGGTGGAATAGGGCCTATAACTTACACCAGTTTCCTGCACAGACTCTCCCATATTCATAAGGTCTGTAGCAAATATGTTTTGTTCTTTAGGAAAAAATGCATCGGCAGTTATAATGCTCGATAGTATTATAACGCTGGCGAGAAAGTAGAGTAAGCCTGCAAGGTTGATTCTGTTCATATTTTATCTTTTAATCTGTTTGCATACCTGCAATTTGTCGCAATTTTGCAGTCGCAAAATTTTGTACCTACTGTTCAGAGATGCAACTTGTTTTGAACTGCTGAAAAAGCACGCATAACATGGTTTATGAATATTATAAAGGGGTGTTTGCTTTATCTCCAGTCTGGCTACTATATTGCTATATTTGCCGTCAACTGCTGTAAAAGGCTTTTTTTGAACGAATATGTTTTCTTAATCTCGCTGAGGAAGTTCTGTGTTACTATCCCATTTCCAATTGCGAACCTCCGGCATATCTTCTCCATGTTTACAGATATACGCCCGGTGTTCCGCTAATTTATCCTGCAGCATATTCTTAATTTGCTGTCCTCTTTCTGCCAGCTGAGGCAGGCGATCTATTACTGCTATTACCAGGTGAAAACGATCAAGGTCATTGAGCACGAGATTGTCAAAAAATGTGGTAATCGTTCCTTCTTCTTTATACCCATGCACATGCATATTTGCATGATTTGTGCGACGATAAGTAAGAAGATGAATTAATTTTGGATAACCATGAAAAGCAAAAATGATAGGCTTGTTTTTAGTAAATAGTGTATCAAAAGCATCTTCTGAAAGTCCGTGTGGGTGTTCGGAAGCGGGTTGCAGTTTCATAAGGTCTACAACATTTACCACTCTTACTTTTAGTTCCGGAAAATATTTTCTGAGGAGTGAAACGGCGGCAAGTGATTCCAAAGTAGGCACATCGCCGCAACTTGCCATAACGATATCGGGCTCTGATTCCTCATGCGTACTTGCCCACTTCCACTCACTCACGCCATGCTTACAATGCTTTACCGCTTCCTCCATATTTAGCCATTGCGGAGCCTGGTACTTACCGGCTATTATCACATTTACATAATGACGACTTCTGAGGCAATGGTCGGCAACGGATAGCAAACAATTGGCATCCGGCGGAAGATAGACCCTAACGATGGAAGCTTTTTTATTGACCACATGATCTATAAATCCCGGATCCTGATGCGTGTCGCCATTGTGTGCCTGCTGCCATACATGTGAGGCCAGTAAATAATTCAGTGAAGCTATTTTTTTTCTCCATGGTATTTTTGCGGTTACTTTAAGCCACTTGGCGTGCTGATTAAACATACTGTCTATAATATGAATAAAGGCTTCGTAACTGGTAAATAAACCATGTCTCCCTGTGAGCAAGTAACCTTCCAGCCAGCCTTCGCATTGGTGCTCGCTCAGCATTTCCATGGCGCGGCCTTCTGTAGCCAAAAACTCATCATCGTTTGTGGTTGTTGCTTCCCATTGTCGGTCTGTTGTTTCAAAGATGGGAGCAAGCCGGTTAGAGAGTATTTCATCGGGTCCAAAAATTCTGAAATTTTTATTTTTAAAATTCAGCCTTATCACGTCCCGGAGCAATACTCCCATTTCATGAGTATCTGCTGCTTCCACAAATCCTGGTGAAGGAACGTCTACCGCATAGTTTTTAAAATCTGGCATTATCAGGTCTTTTAACAAGAGCCCGCCATTAGTATGAGGGTTTGCGCCCATCCTTTTATCTCCTTTTGGTGCCAGTTCTGCAAGCTCAGGCAATAATGTGCCCTCTGCTGTAAATAGTTCATGGGGTCTGTAGCTTTTCATCCAGGTCTCCAGTGATTGCAAATGATGCGGACGGGCTGCATCTACCTGCAAGGGTATTTGGTGGGATCGGAATGTGTCCTGTATTTTTACACCGTCCACTTCTTTTGGGCCCGTCCATCCCTTCGGAGAATTAAATACGATCATAGGCCAGCGCGGACGGTTGTGATCATCATTTGATCTGGCATTGTACTGAATTTCTCGGATATCCTTTATCACCTCTTCTAGCACAGAAGCCATTAACTGATGCATGTGCTCGGGTTCTTCTCCTTCTACATAATAAGGAATCCAACCATAGCCGCGGAGTAACTGATCCAGTTCCTTGTGTGAGATGCGGGCCAGGATGGTGGGGTTAGCGATTTTGTACCCATTCAGATGCAGTATAGGTAAAACAGCGCCGTCCGACACCGGACTGAGAAACTTATTGGAATGCCAGGCAGTGGCTAGTGGACCGGTCTCGGCTTCCCCATCGCCAATGATGCAGGCGACGATCAGATCCGGGTTATCAAAAGCAGCTCCAAAGGCGTGACTTAGGGAATAACCAAGCTCTCCACCTTCGTGGATAGAACCGGGACAATCTGGAGAAACATGGCTGGGAATTCCGCCGGGAAAAGAGAATTGTTTAAAAAGTTTTTTTAGCCCAGCCTCATCTTGTGATATGTCCGGATATACCTCGCTGTAAGTTCCTTCCAGATAGGTATTGCCCACTAAGGCAGGACCGCCATGACCCGGACCAGCGATGTAAAACATATCCAAATCAAATTTTTTAATGATGCGGTTAAGATGGACGTAAATAAAATTTTGTCCGGGAGTTGTGCCCCAGTGCCCCAGCAATACTTTCTTTACATGAGAAAGTTGCAGCGGTTTTTTCAGCAAAGGATTATCCCGCAGGTATAGTTGTCCTACTGACAGGTAATTTGCCGCACGCCAGTAGGCATGTGTTTTTGCAAGGAGATCTGGAGAAAGTACCTCCTCTTCAGGTCTTACTAATTCTGTATCCATAATATTTTTTATATAAGATTTTTGTGCAGGCTTCTGTTATGCTTTTTTCTAGCGAATTTCTACCAGTTCTAGCATACGGTGCATGTTCTATTTCTTTTTTAAAGTCACAACTTTTGCTCAATTTTTTAATGTAAATAATTTCTTATCTACTAACTTTTTGGAAGTAATATCCCTAATAACCGCCGCCGATTTAAGTAGTGAAAATTAATAGGGTAAGGTACGTAGCTCACGCAGCGGAACATTGTCTAATTATATTTTATTGTTGTATAATTAGTAAGGCAGGATATGATGTTCTATTGGTAAAGCTGACTTTGTACCACTCAAAGGGAAAGTGCAAATCAGTCTAAGAAGTTGGACGCTAGGTTTGCAATCATAATCTCCTCATTTGTTTTAATAACAAATACGATCACTTTACTTTTTGTGGTGGAAATGATGAGGTCATTTTCTTCATTTTTACCTTTGTCTATTTCAATGCCTAAAAATTGAAGCTCCTTGCAAATTTCAAATCTTACAGTCGGAGCATTTTCACCGATGCCTCCTGAAAATACCAAAGTCTGAAGGCCGCCAAGTGCGGCAGCATAGGCACCTATCCATTTCCGGGTTTGATAACAGAAATACTCAATCGCTTCTTTTGCATTTGAATCTGTGATTTCTATCTTAAGCAATTCCTGCATATCAGCATGGGTTTCTGATATTCCTAGCAAACCAGATTCGTGATTGATCAGATGCGTAAAGGCCTGCACATTTAATTTTTCTTTCTGCATTATATGTGCGGCAACGCCGGGGTCCAGATCGCCCGTACGGCTGCTCATGGGCAAACCAGCAGTGGGCGTAAAACCCATACTGGTATCGATGCTTTTTCCGTCTTTTACGGCGGCTATACTTGCGCCATTTCCGAGATGTGCCAGCAATACCTTACCCTTTGCTACAGCACTTCCTGCAATGCGCTCCAGTTCCTGCAGGAGGTAAGCATAGGAAAGCCCGTGAAAACCATATCTCTTTATCCCTTTATCGTAATACTTGCGGGGAAGTGCCAGCAACTTAGCCCTTAGCGGCATAGAAGTGTGAAATGAAGTGTCAAAGCAAGCAATCTGTTTTATATGAGGGTACTTTTTTCTAAAAATCTCTATCAGTTTTATTTCTGCTGGTAAATGTTCCGGATCAAAGGTGCTTATCTGATTTAATTCCTTTAGAAGATCTGGCGTAATTACTTCGGGTGCTGTATGATCCATCCCATGAACAATGCGGTGGCCTATAACACCTACTTTCTTAAAGTCTATAAGATTGGAAAACTTGCCTAAGAGTATATGCGCTGCCTGTTCATGATCGGCTGCTCCTATGGTAAAAATGTGCTTACGCTCATCAGTATGATCTGTAAACTGAAATCTTGATGCAGAGGATCCGATGTTTTCTATAGCTCCGCTTAGTAGTGCTTTTGGATCCTTATGAAATTGGTAGCAGGCAAATTTTATACTGGAGGAACCGCCATTTATAGATAATATCATCAGATCTTTTTGCATGTAGTTACGTGTTTAAGTGACTTGCAGTCCCAAGGCTTCCAGTGCTTTGCAGGTAGACAAATAGTCTTTGTGAACAATTCCCTTGATCCCGAGATCGTGAGCTACCTCTACAAAAAACTGTACATCATCTATATATACAATTTCATATGCCGGCACCTGGGCCCCATCTAAGGCAAGCTGATAAATATTCTTATCTGGCTTTCTCATGCCCACATAGCAGGAAGACACAAAGAAATCAACAAATGTATTCAGCTGAAATTTTCGTATCCGGTGTTCATTCATCTCTCTGGCCTCATTACTCACTACAATTACTTTTAGAGAAAATTTTTCTTTCATTTGTTTTACCATAGAGATCATGCCAGTATCAGGTGTGGTTAAGGAGAACATGTATTCCTTAAATTCCTGTCTGGTAAAGTCCCTATTCTGGTAAAATATAACATTGTCAAGATATTCGTCCAGGCTTACCTTTCCTTCTTCATACAGCACAAAAAGAAATTTATGTCGGAGTTCAAATTCTACCAGATCAAGATGAAATTTATCGACAGCCTGCCGCCGGAAATCATGACCCCAGCCGTTGGATAGTAAAACACCGCCTATATCAAGAAACAAGGTTGTTATTTTATTTTGTCTTTGCATTTTTTTACTTTGTCATTTAGCTTTTAGTGCCTCAAAACCAGATATTATATCAAACAGTTCTTCATCAATGGAACTCTGTCGCAATCGGTGGTAATGCAAGCTAAGTTCTTCCAGCAACTCCGCTATTTTTTTTTCTGCCCTCTGCATAGCTTCTAGCCGGCTGGCATTTTCACTAGCCAGCGACTCTGCACAAGCTTTAAATAAGGATGAGAATAAATATTCATTGATGAGAGCAGCCAATGTAGGTCTTGCACTGCCCGCAATTTCTGGGAGTAATGCCGTGGGCCAATTTATTTGCTGGAGGGTTCTTTTCCATTCTTCATCCAACGGTAAAAATCGCTGTAATACAGCTTGGTAGCCGGAAGGAGCTTGTGGCTGGTTGTGAAAAATATAAAAATTATTATGCGTTCCTTTTTGCTCTGCTTCTGTGCTTCTGTTTAATATTTCTGTTATCAGAGGCGTAACAGCATGAATGTGAGACGGAACCGAATAACTTTTTACAATATCAAATCCTTCATCAGCCAATAATAGTTCAATCCGCTCACCCACCACCCAGATTTCTTTTTTGCCTGGGAAAGATTTTAATGATCGCGAAATAAAACCTGCCAGCGAATCATTGAATTGTCCTACCAGACCCTGATCGGAGCCAAAGACGATCACGATGCTAATGTTTTTATTTGTGCCGGGTATTTTCTTTGCTGGCAGAATAGAATCAATTTTTTCTGCTTTGAAATATCCGACCAGGCCCAAGACGATCGTATGATAGTAATCGACTAGAGAAGTAACCGCAGTTTCGTATTGTATAATATTGGATCCTGCCATAGCTTTCATAGCACTCACTACAGATCCCAGATCCTGAGCTCCCTCTATTTTGCTGCGCAAATTTTCTAAAGTATCCATCAGGTTTGAGGGATTTTATCATCAGGGGTATCCTGCAGAGGTAGCAGTATTTTTTTTGCAATCTGTAGGATTGTTAGTTTGTCTTTTTCTCTTAGTTCCTTATTGGAAATTATCCGATCCGTTATTTCCCGGGGAAGATCAATGGCATTCGCTAGCAATATCCTTTGTGCTTCTTTGATGCTTTTAACCGGAATTTTATCCAGTAAACCCTCCTTTAAAATCAGTAGCATAAAAATCTGTTCTGAAGCCATCCATTGCTGAAGTTCCGGTTGCTTAAGGCATTCCCTGATGCGTGTTCCATGCGAAATTGTTTTTCGGGTATGCTCCTCGAGGTGTGTACCAAAGCGGGCAAAGGTCTCCAGTTCTTCAAATTGTGCATACTCCAGTTTAAGTTTTGCAACAGATTTATAAGCCGCCAGTTGGGCTTTAGCTCCCACCCGCGATACGGATTTATTTACATCTATCGCAGGCAAAATTCCCAGAGAGAATAGTTTGGGAGAAAGATATATTTGTCCGTCTGTGATAGAAATAAGATTAGTAGGGATGTAGGCAGAAATGTTTTGCGCTTCTGTTTCTATAATCGGCAAAGCAGTTATGGATCCGCCTTTAAGTTCCTTACTTAGATGCGTAGCCCTTTCCAGTAATCTGGCATGGATATAGAAAATATCACCGGGAAATGCTTCCCGGCCCGGTGGTCTTCGTAGTAGTAAGGAGAGTTCCCGGTAAGCACGGGCATGGTGCGTAAGATCATCATAAACGATGAGTACATCCCGTCCTGCTTCCATAAAATATTCTGCAATGCTGGTAGCAGCATACGGTGCTATGTATTCTATACCCGGCGAATCATTTCCTTCTGCAACCACTACGACGGTATATGCCATCGCACCTTTTTCCCGGAGGTTTGCAATTACTTTCGCCACTGCCGCAGCACGCTGACCAATGGCACAATAGATACAAATTACATCTTTGTCATGTTGATTTAAGATGGCACCTATTGCTATGGCAGTCTTTCCGGTTTGCCGGTCGCCTAAAATCAATTCCCGCTGCCCACGGCCTATGGGGATCATTGCATCTATTACATTTATACCGGTTTGCAAGGGTACCGATACCGGACTGCGATCCATGATGGCATATGCAGGCCGCTCTATTGGCAAACGGGTTTCACATCTTACCGGACCTTTACCATCAAGTGGTTTGCCAAGGGGGTCAATGACTCTGCCTATCAATTCATCTCCCACCGCTATGTCCATCACTCTACCGGTCCGTTCTACTTCTTCCCCTGTCTTTAAGGAAGAATCTTTTCCTAATAAGATAACACCAATTTCCTTTTCGTCAAGATTATAGGCAATCCCAAAAATTCCGTTTTTGAACTGCAGCAATTCTTCAAAGCCCACAGATAATAAACCTCTGACCGTGGCTATACCCGTGGAAACACTGGTGATAATACCGACCTCTTTCGGTTTGATAGAAAAATTAAAATCTTCTATCTGTCTGCTTACATGGCCGGGGTCTGTATCTATTTTTTTATCTATTTTAAGTGTTTTCATATACTTCTTTCTTCCCTTCAAATGGTAATTCCCTGCGCTTAGTAGCGACAATATTTTTTTGCAGTGCAGTCAGATATTCAGAGAAACTCCAAGAAAATTTATATCCCGTAGTGGATAGCTCTATACCGCTGATGATTTCGGTCGCAGTTTCAAACTTTATCATTTTTGTAATTCCTGTCACTGCAGCAAGAGCATTCTTCAGTTCGTGTTGCTGGCTTACAGAAAGTTCAAAAGCGCTTTTTACGAGGAGATCGTCTTTACTTTTTGTAAACGCATTTTTAAAATCCTCTTTTTCTTCCTTACTTAATTTTTCTATTCTGGTCAGTAAGGTGCTTACCATTTCTTTTTCCAGGCTTGCAGATGCCAGATCTGACAGGGCTTTTCGGGCCATGTCAAATACCTGTTTCTGATTATTATCTTGCACCTCAGCAGAGGTGTTTTCCTGATTCTCTCTGGTTGTTTTTTCCAAGTTTATCTGAAAAGTTTTTACTGTTGCTTTTGCATTATCCAGTAGTTCTTTCTTTTTACCCGTGACGTCCGTTACAGCCTGTGCCATCAGCTCTTTCTTATCGTTGTCAAAGGCTTCATTTTTCTGCTGAAAACTTTCTTTCTCCTGCTGTGCTATCGTTTCTCTGGCTTCGGCATTTTTTATTTTATCGATAATTTTTTGCTCTCTGTCATTTACCGCATTTAATATTGGCTTGTATAAGAACTTCTTGAGTAGCCATACCAGTATAAGAAAATTAATAATCTGAGCTATGAGCGTGAACCAGTTTATGTTCATAATAATTTATTGAGTGATAATGTGGTTCCAGAATGGATTAGCAAACAAGAGGATCATCGCTACCACAAAACAATAAATGGCGGTAGATTCTATCATGGCCAGACCCACAAATAAAGTTCTTGTGATCGTGGGTGCGGCATCGGGTTGTTGCGCAATAGAGCTTAAGGCAGATGCCACTGCTTTTCCTTCGCTAAGGGCGGGCATCATACAACCTATAGCTGTAGTAAACCCGGCAGTAATGATGGAGGCTAAGGCAATAATTGTAGTACTGTCCATGAGTAATAATTAAATATGATGAATTAATTTTGTTGTGGTTGATTTCTTTTTATTTTGTATCGCTCCGGCTATGTACACGGTAGCTAAAACGCTAAAGATGTACGCCTGCACCGTGCCGGTAAGGAGGCCAAGTGCATTCATGATAACAGGGAAAATAAAGGGCGAAATGCTTAGCAAGATGGCGATGATCATACCCCCGCTCATTATGTTACCAAACAATCGAATGGCCAGAGCCAGCGTTCTGGAAATTTCACTTATAAGATTGAAAGGCAGCATGATCCAGGTGGGTTGCAGATAAGTTTTTAAATATCCTTTTAACCCCGTCTTACTTATACCGTAGAAAGGGACCGCTAGGAGAACACATACCGCTAGTGCAGCTGTAGTAGATAAAGAGGCGGTAGGAGGGGTGTAGCCCGGGAAGATGATACCAATATTGGATATGAAAATGAATAGAAAAAGGGTTCCTATAAATCCAATATATTCCTTAGGTTTTTCTAACCCTACTTCTTTTATCTGCTCATTTATTCCGGTGACGATCATTTCAAGAAAGCATTGCCAGCGGGAGATCTCTATGTCCGTTCTTAATTTTCGGGTAATCAGTCTGGCAGAGACAATAAGTAGCAGCATGATTCCCCAGGTCGTCACTAGCGTTAAGTTTATGGTTATAAAACCATGCTCCCAAAAAACAGTTTGGTCTGGGCTAAGATCCATAAGCCACCTCCTTATTTATAGATAAATTTTTTGCATCATAACTTTTTGTATATCTGGTAACACCATACCTAGCGAGTAGAAAACCAAATAAACACAGTAGCAGATACCGCCAGTCTTGTCTGCCAATAAAATAAAAGCCGATAAACGTAGCACTGATACGAATGATGAAGCTGACGAAGACCCACAGCGCCGGTATCTTAGCGGTAACGGCTTTTCTTACTGTATACCAGAGGCCGCCAAAGAAAAGAACGCCTAATCCTGCACCTGCTGCAATGGACAATATCATCGTTATTATTTCATTCATCTTTTGCGTTTTTATTTTTATGCATTTCTTTATCTTCTTTGTCTACCCAGTTCCAGGCTATTATTCCTCCGGTTATAATTCCGCTTAGCAGTAAGGTCAGGGTCCAGGAAATGGTTTGTGGATGATGTTTATCCAGCCACAAGCCGATGCTCGCCCCCACTACAGCAGGTACTACTACAGACCAGCCTACTAGGCCCATCATGCCTAATCCAAACCACACATTATTCTTTCCCTGCAGTGCTTTCAGCTTTCTTTTTTCTTTATCGGCGACCTCTTCGCTAAAAGATTTATTTTTATTTTCTGACGCAGGTTCCATTTTTTTTAATGATTTCTAAATTTATCGAAGCTGTATACAAAGCCTCTTTCAAGCCGGGCAATTACTGTCTTTGCGGCCCGCTCTTTTTCATTCTTATTGTTGAAATCACTTTTAATAAAGCCACCAAGTTGTCCAAGACTCTTTCCGCCTACCGCATTCCTTACAGATAGTGTAACTGCTGATCCTGCCTTTATCATCACTCCCTCGTCTATAGCTACATAATGCATTTTGCCTTCTGTTTCGTACGATAAAATACCAGGTACCAAGGCAGCTAGGCAATCCTGCCTGTGTGGTAATAAACCATATGATCCAGTGCTTGTTTCCATTACAACAGACTTCACGTCATTTATACTAGCAAATATTTTATAAGGGAGCATTATTGTAAGGTTCATTTTTTACATATTTTTTAAAAACTGCTTTGTCAGTAAGAAATTTATTTTTTGGCCGCTACACTTATTTCACCTTCCCTTTTCCTTGTTTTTATTTTACTATCCTCGTACTTTTCAATTTCTTCTATAGAACCTATCATATAAAATGCTGCTTCGGGGTAGTCTTTAAATTCGTCTGCCAAAATGCGCTCACAACCCTCCAATGCGTCTTTTAAGCTTACCTGTTTTCCTTTTATACCGCTGAACTGCTCTGTAGAAAAAAACGGTTGAGTTAGAAACCGCTCGAGCTTCCGAGCACGATCTACTACCTGCCTATCCTGTACTGACAGTTGCTCCATGCCCAGCATAGAAATTATATCTTTTAGTTCTTCATACTCCGCCAGTGTAGTTCTCACTTGCTGTGCTAGGTCATAATGTCTTTGTCCGATTATACCGGGGCTTGTCATCTTAGAATTGCTCTGCAGTAGATCAATAGAAGGGTATAAACCTTCACTCGCTTTTTTTCTGGATAAGGCCAAAGAAGAAGAGAGGTGCGAGAAAGTATGCACGGCGGCCGGGTCTGTAAGATCATCTGCCGGCACATATACTGCCTGTATAGAAGTAATTGCTCCCGCACCGGTATAGGCTATGCGCTCTTCCAGTGCCGCCAGCTCTGTGCCCATCGTGGGTTGGTAACCAAGACGAGAAGGCATTTGTCCCATAAGGCCACTCACTTCCATTCCGGCCTGTATAAATCGAAAAATATTATCAATCAGCAACAGCACATCGCGGTGCTCATCGTCGCGAAAATATTCTGCCATGGTAAGGGCGGCATGTCCTACTCTGAAACGGGCGCCAGGTGGTTCATTCATTTGACCAAACAACATCACCATGTCTTTAAGCAAGCCCGCCTCTTGCATGGCGTTATATAATTCATTGCCTTCTCGGCATCTTTCGCCTATACCGCAGAACATACTTACTCCATGATTATGACCCACCATATTGTGAATGATCTCCGTGAGTAGTACGGTTTTTCCCACGCCGGCTCCGCCAAACAATCCTGCTTTTCCCCCTCGCTCAAGCGGTATCAAGACATCAATGGCTTTTATGCCGGTTTCAAATACTTCTGATCGCACCGCTCTTTTTGATAAGGGTGGTGGCGGCTGATGTATTTTTCTCCTTTCACCTTTAGCTAAAGCCGGAAGCTTATCTATAGTATTACCAAATACATCGAACATGCGGCCTAGTGTATGGGTGCCCACAGGAACGGTGAGTTCTCTGCCGTCTGTCTCTACCTTCATTCCCCTGGCCAGTCCCTGAGTAGGATTAAGAGCCATTCCCCGCACTGTATTCTCATTTAACTGACTCAGTACCTCAATTGCTATGTTGCTCTGTTTCCCTGTACGCAATAAAGTATTTACGGCCGGAAGATCTTTTTCAAACCATATATCTACTACGCCCCCCCTTACAGAAAGTACCTTTCCATATTGTAGTAATTCATTGCTCTCTTTTTCAACGTCGTTCATAACTTGCGATGATTCTACTGTAATATCAATTCTGCAGTAGAAGTGATTATTTCTTTTGTATTATTTTCTCGAGCAGATAAAATCCTTCTCGTATATTTTTTTTCATGATTATCTTCTGTGGAAAATTTTTCCATAGTCAACCTCGCCATCAGATAACTAAGCATAGACTCTGCACCCTGGTTTAGGTTTACATTATACTCTTCTACACCATCGTAGCAACCGCCCGTACAAGGGTTATACACGATCTGATGGAGATGATTATCGCCCAGGAACCAATTGAAAGCAATTGCAGCTTTATTCTTATAGTCCTCATCTTTAAACACAGAATAGAACTTTTGCAGTGCCATGAGCGTATAGGCTACATCAATGGGTTGCTCACCCCCTATAGGCTTCGAAACGGTGCTATCTCGGTAATGCCATCCTTTATTGGATACAACTTGTATTTTTCCTTCTCTAAATATCTTAGAAAGTAGAAAGTCAAAACTTTCTTTTGCAAAACTCTTATACGTGTCATTCCCGGTACTTTGGTAGGCACATAGCAAAGCTTCGGGAAGCGTGCTGTTACCGTAGGTCAGATAACTTTCAAACCAGTGCCAATCACCTTTTTTCTCATGCCAGTACATCTGTACAAGACGGTCAGCAAAGATTTGTACAAGGAATAGGTTTTTCTTTTTATTTTGATAGTGTAAGCCTTTTATAATAAAAGCCATTGCCCGGGTAGAGTTTATTTTCGTTAATGTAGGAATAGCCTTTTTCAATATTTTTTTAGCTTCCTGCGTGATGTAATCCGGCAATATTTTCTTCAGGGAAATGACATACCCCAATGCCCACACTGCTCTTCCGGTGCTATCCTCCAGGTTTTCTTCATAATTCTGTCTGGTAAATTGTTTGTCTTTGTCTACGTAATTTAAGAACTGCCCATCCTGGTGCTGGCAATATTTTATAAACTTTAAATAAAGGGTAATAAGAAGTAGATTCTTTTTCTTTCTAAAAAGTTCATAATGCTTACACAATGCTATTAATGCCCTGGCATTATCGTCGAGTGCATAACCTGAGTGCAGATCAGGATTGGATATTTTGGCAAACTGGATCATTCCAAATCTAGTCGTCATTTTTTTTACATGTTTCAGATCGACAGGAGGGATTTTGTAGTTCAAGGTAAAAGCACCATTGGTCAACCGTTCAAACAAGAGAGCGTGCGCTATTGCAGCATTTTGCCATGCCGTGGATGCCATTTTGTATAAGCTGTTAGAAGATATTTCTTTCCTCAGCGCTTCATCATCCAGCAAAGAAATAACCGCCTTGGAAAGCTGTTCAGAATTTTGAAAGTCTATGATGATTCCACTGTTTTGTCCAAGCACTTCTTTTGCATGTGGGATAGGAGTGGAAATGACCGGGCACCCTGCACTTACTGCATAAGAAAATGTACCGCTTACTGCCTGATGAGGATCTTTGGAAGTAAACAAATAAATATCAGTAAGCTGAAGATACTCCAACAAATTAGGTAAGGGCAAATATTCATTTACAAACCTAACATGGTTTTTTAGTTTTAGTTTTTTTACCTTTTCCTCCAGCATCTTCCTATACTGCTCTCCCGATTCTTTTGCAAGAGAAGGATGGGTTTTTCCCAGAACGAGAAATAGAACGTCGGGGTGTTTTTTTATCACCTGTGGTAATGCATCCAGTGTGGTTTCAATGCTTTTGCTGGGGCCTAACAGACCAAAAGTGGACAATACTTTTTTATCGGAAATGCGATATTGTTTCTTCAGTTTTTTTCTATCCAGAGGGGGCACGAGATGTGTACCATGAGAGATAACCGTTATTTTATAAGCTGACACTTCATAATCATTGATTAGAATATCTGAAGCACTTTCTGTCATTACAATTATGGAAGATGCAATGGCTGCCATGTCCTGCACTTTCAATTTTAATTCCTTATTGGGTTTTGGCAAGACAGTATGGAAAACAAAAACGATAGGTTTTGAAATGCTCTGGCATAGGTAGTCAAACTGTTTTTCTTTTTTGGTAAAAAAGCCAAATTCGTGTTGCATAACGATCAGTTTTATATTCTCATCGGTATTTATTTCCTGTGCCAGTTTTGCAAATGCATACCGATTGTCTGTATTGAGAATATATTTTGGTTGCTGCTTATAATTATGCTTTTCTGAATCGGATTCAAGGGCACAAATAGCACAAGAAAAAGAGTTTTCAAACTGCTGCTCTAGGGCATTTATCAGATCCAAGGAATAAGTAGCTATGCCGCATTCTCTTGGGGGGAAAGTGGTTAGGAATAGGATTTCGGGCAGCTTAGTTGTAGCTACTGCGTCTTCACTGCTTTTTTCGGAAATGAGTAGGCACTCCTTTTCCTGAATTTTAAATTCAAGAGATGTATATAAGGTGTCATTTATCATAGGATTATTTTTTATAAGTATTGAGTTCTATCAGCAATTCCTGCATACTAAGGGAGGCTACAGCAATTCTTTCATCTGCCGCGCCATAGTAAATGTAGAGGGTATCTTCCTCTACTATTGCACCAGTAGGGAAACACACGTTATTTACTTCCCCTTTAAGTTCCCATTCTTTTTCTGGCTTAAACAGGGGATAAGGTAGCCTGGCTATTTCCTTCTGCGGGTTTTCCAGATCAAGCAATGCTGCACAGGCAGAGTACACATATCCTTTTACCGTATCGTGTACGCCATGATAGATTAATAGCCATCCGTCTTTTGTTTCTATGGGCGGGCATCCACCTCCTATATAACTTACCTCGTGGTCGTGAATAGGCGCCATCACAATGTTTTCTGAGAAGTGAAGAAAATAGTGTTGCCAAAATTCTATGGTAAGGTCTTCCAGATTTTCCACGTCCATCACGATCTGTATATCAGGTTTGATCCGATGGAGGAAGCAAAATTTATTATTGATTTTTCTGGGGAAAAATATCACATTCTTATCCCACAGGAATATTTTTCTGTCATGATCATCGTGACTTATCTGGTGTTTATTAAACCGGATATATTTTTCCTGTATGTCTTTTTTAGACCCGGCAAAATGTTTGAATTCCTTATAAGTTATATGCGGCACCATTATTCCCTTCTTTTCCCAGGTGACCAGATCGACGGAGACCGCTACAGCCCCCAAAGCATTAATGCCATTATAGGCAGTATAGGTGAGGTAGTATTTGTTTTCAATTTCTACTATTCGCGGATCCTCCAGGCCCTGAATTTCAAATTTGGTCTGCGGCAGAAGAACTGGTTTATTATTGCGGCTTTCTACCACGGTGGGGGCGCTTAGTTTACAATAACCTATGGTAGAGTAATTGTCTTTAGCTAACGCCCGGTAGAACATATGTATTTCGCCGCCCGTTTTTATCACAGCAGGATTAAGTACCCCATCACATTCAAAACTGTGCGCAGTCTTTTCTAA
>JBBKWE010000217.1:0-3652 GCA_037968795.1 Ferruginibacter sp. | reverse complement strand
AAAGTACCTTATTACATGAAAGTAGTACAGGGTGTTCTCGCTAATTAGGGCAATTATTTTCTGTGCTTTTCCCTAAAGAGCAAGTAAAGAATAGTAGAATTGAAATTAGGAGGCTATCGCAAATGTCTTACGTTTTGTAATCTGAAGGGTTAGATTGTGCAATAATCCTCTATGGTTATGTAAATGGGAAGTGCGACGGCACTGAGGAGGAAGACTTTAAGAATAGGGGGGGCAGCCAATTGGTCTTTCGTGGTTTACTGAATAAGGTCGATGTTCATAAACATCCCCACTTTAATAATGAGCAAACATTCTTAAAATAAAAAAAATGCATGTGAGATTGCTGTTACCTATGAATAATATGTAAATTACTACAAGGGACAATCAGTATTATTCCGTAGGCAACACAGGACCAAAGCGCAAACGACTTTCTCCTTTCTTTTTTTCCGGGTAAAGGATATCATAGGCTGTCTCATAGCCTTCGTCGGAAATGCTATTAAGAAATCTGCGTAGCCTAAACTTATCTACAGCAAAAAGGGCAAGACCAACCAGCGTAGCCGCAGCTGCTACAACAATAATTTTTTCACTTTTCTTCATCAAATGCGTTTTTGCAAATATAAATTTATAATTCTTCAACAGAAAGATAGTAATGTTTTCTTTTTCTTAAATTTCTTTCTTAAAAATTTTTCCCAAAGCATCCTTTTGTTCTGTAAAACCACTTTTTAAAAGAAACTTTTCGTGACTCTTTTTTATGGGAGTATTATATAAAACAGTTTTTATGCCATAATTTTTCAAGATCTGTTTTTCTCTGCCAAAAAGAAATCTTCCTACTTTATAATCTCTGTAGGCTGGTATTGTGTAATTAATGTTTACTACTGCTGCTCCGTCTTTTGTTATTTCTGCGTCAAAAATATTGGCAATCGCCATATCTCGAAGTATCACAAAGGTTTTATTATCCGGCATCTTTCCTAATTGAAAGTTTGGAAAATATTCCCCAATTTCTTTCGCATGAAATGCCAGGAATTTTTGAACTAGAACATCATTGCCTTCTACCAGGGTAATGTCAAAATGTTCTTTTTTGCCGTAGATTTTAAAGAGGAAGAATATATTTATAGCCAGTAATACAGCATTAGTAAGAATAACCGGCACTGCTCCTATTATAACGGCATAGATAATAAATACGAAGCAGCCCAGCGCATTCCACCATCGAAATTGCAAAGAAGTTTTTACAATGAGGCCTATCATAAGAAGAACCGAGGCTAGATAGCCAATGTATGGAGCAAGTGCAAGCATGGTTGCAATGATAATTCATTAGTTTAAATAAGGAAAGGAATAATTAATTTTGCGGCGGTATTAATGGTGGATTCCAGAATTTTAACCGAAATTCGCCCGTATACATAAAATAAGCAGACACAATGGCTATTGAGATAAAAGTTCCTACGGTAGGTGAAAGTATAAGTGAAGTGACGCTGATAAAATGGCTGGTAGACGATGGCGAATATGCGGAAAGAGACCAGATAATAGCTGAACTGGAAAGTGAAAAAGCCACCTTTGAAGTAAATGCAGAGCAGGCAGGAGCTGTTAAGCATATTGCTAAAGAAGACGATACGCTGCAGATAGGAGATGTTTTATGCAGTATAGATACTGATGCTGCTGCCCCAGAGAAAAAAGAAGCGCCGGCAGAAAAGCCAAAGGAGGAAAAAGCTGAAGCTGCTGCACCAGTTGCTAAGGCAGATGGTGGAAGCACCTCAGGAGATGTAAAAGCTACTCCTGTAGCCAAAGCAATAATAGACGATAAAAAAGTAGACAGTAAAAGTATAACGCCTACCGGCAGCAATGGCAGGATCTTAAAACAAGATGTACTGGAAATGCTCCAAAACCCCGGGCGCAAGCCGGGGGTAGCCGCCTTTAGCCGCGAAGACCGCCCGGAGAAAATGAGCAACCTTCGCCGTACTATAAGTCGCCGCCTGGTAGAAGCAAAAAATACAACGGCCATGCTTACTACCTTTAATGAGGTAGATATGACGGCCATAATGGAGATAAGAAATAAGCACAAAGTAAAGTTCAAAGAAAAGCACGGCGTGGGACTTGGTTTTATGAGCTTCTTTACAAAAGCCTGCTGCTACGCCTTGCAGCAATGGCCTAGTGTAAATGCCTACATAGATGGCGAGCAAATCGTGTATCATGATTACTGCGATGTGTCAATTGCTGTGAGTGCGCCCAAGGGACTTGTAGTACCTGTAATAAGAAATGCGGAGAGCCTTAGCATGGCAGGCATAGAAGCCGCAGTGGTAGAACTGGCTACTAAAGCAAAAAACAATAAGCTTACCTTAGAAGAAATGACCGGAGGTACTTTTACTATAACAAATGGAGGCATCTTTGGTTCTATGATGAGTACACCTATCATAAACATACCGCAGAGTGCAATCCTGGGAATGCATAATATTTTGCAAAGACCAATGGCTATAGATGGCAAGGTTGAGATCAGACCAATGATGTACCTCGCTCTTAGTTATGACCACCGCATCATTGATGGCAGGGAGTCTGTAGGGTTTCTGGTAATGGTAAAAAATCTTCTGGAAAATCCTTCCCTTTTACTCTTTGGGAAAGATCCGGTAGATGCGTTGTTGGAAATGTAAAGCTCAATTAAAAAGTAACTTATCTCCAGATTTCATTCTTACATAAAAGAGGCTACGCAGCTATTGCAAACCGCAGTAGATAGAAAGCCCATTGCCTTTCAACTAAAGGAATATTTTTCAAAGCATAAAAAATTTGGTAGCAGAGATCGTAAAACAATCTCCATGCTTTGCTACAATTTTTGTAGATGTAGTCAGTTATTTAATAAACAAATCAGTGAAGAAACTTTGCTTCAGTCTGTTTTTTTGTGCGAGGAAAATCCTCATGCAATTTTAGAAAAACTTCAGCCCAGTTTAAATGAGCAAATTCACTTGCCCATAGAAGAAAAATTGGCAATTCTTCAATTGGAAGCATTTGTCATTTTCCCTTTTTCAAAATTGATTTCGCCGCAGCTAGATAGTCTTAAACTTTCTTTGTCGCTGCTTTCACAGCCGCAGCTTTATCTAAGAACACGACCGGGGAAGAACGATGTTGTTATAAAAAGATTGGAGGAGTTACAAATAGAAATAGTAGAGCAAGTTGGAAATTGCATCAGCCTGCAAAATGGAACTTCGCTTAATGAACTACAAGGAGTAAATAAGGACTTCGTAGTGCAAGACGCCTCTTCCCAAAAAGTATTTGATGGCTTAGGTCTTACAGAAACAACTAATAAAATAGATCTCTGGGATTGCTGCGCTGCCAGTGGCGGTAAGTCTATACTGTTTGCAGATACAATAGGAAGACACACCACACTTACCGTAAGCGACATAAGAGATTCTATGCTACGCAATTGCAAGAATCGACTGGCGCAAGCACACATACGAGTACAGAAATTTCTGCAAGCAGATCTAGAAAAGCAAGGAATAGAAGTAGATGTCAACTTTGATTACATCATTTGCGATGCACCCTGCACAGGTAGTGGTACCTGGGCTCGCACGCCAGAGCAATTGTATTTTTTCCAGGAAAAGCACATTGCAGAATATCAGAAAAAGCAAATCGCCATTGCAAAAAATGCCTTGCAGTCCCTGGCTTCTGCCGG
>JBBKWE010000216.1:0-7017 GCA_037968795.1 Ferruginibacter sp. | reverse complement strand
GTGTCTGCCGTCATTTTTATATTTACCTGCTCATTGCTTAGAGCCTGCAGTAGGGTGGTGAGTGTATCGCGTTCTTTTTTTTCGATAGCAACTATGACTTCTTCTATCTCTAATTTTTGAATCAGTTTCTTGATGTCACTTAGTCCGTTATATTCCGGAATCTCTGCAAGATTTCCTTCTAATCGCTGACCATTAATATTTACAAATCCTATGATTCTGAATCCTCCCGTGTGCGAAGACCTAAAAGCTTTCAAAAAACTGTCAGCCTTCTCTGCAGAACCTATGATAAGCGCATTGAAAAAAACTTTTCCTTCCCGCACTTGCCTGTGCGTATGATTGAGGAAAATAATTCTGAAAAGGACGGTAAAGCCAAATACCAAAGAGAACATGGTAAAGAATTCATTATAATAACGTGCGTTATTGTCCTGCGGGTTCTTTAGTATGAAGAAGAAGAATAAAACCAGACAGCCTATTAGGGTAACCCCAAAGGTTTTTATGACTTCTATCACCCGCGATTTGTGATATATCCTATTATAAGTTCCAGAAATAAAATGTAAAACTACCCAGCCACTTACAAATAATCCTAATCCTAAATAAAATCCTGGCGGTGTGTAAAATTTGTAGTGGTACATTACCGTACGGGCATAGTAAAATGCCAGCCATGCAAGCACACTTATTAGTACATCAGCAATTATGTACCAGGCAATATGTTTTCTGGGTTGTGTCAAAGAATTTAAAGTAGATCCGTTTTATAATTGTGTCTTATTTATTTTATCCAGAATTTGATGCGCAATATCCATAGCATCATAAGCATCGGAAATAGTCACTCTTGTTTCTGTATTATTTTTAATGGCTTTAATAAATTCTTCCAATTCCATCTTTATAGCATTGTTATCGGTTACTGCAGGGTTAGCAATGGCTATTGATTTTTTCCCAGTATTCGTTTCTATGTCAAAAGTAAATACGTTTTTTGTGCCGGGAGTGTGTAATCTTATTACCTCTGTTTTCTTTTCCAGGAAATCTATTCCTATGTAAGCATCCCTCTGGAAGAGACGCATCTTACGCATTTTCTTCATAGACATTCTGCTGCTTGTAAGATTAGCAACGCAACCATTGTCAAACTCTATTCTTACGTTGGCTATGTCAGGCGTATCGCTCATTACCGCTACGCCATTTGCAGAGATGTTATTTACGTTGCTTTTTACAAGTTTTAGTATAATATCAATATCATGAATCATAAGATCCAGAATCACGCTCACGTCTGTGCCACGGGGATTGAATTGTGCCAGTCTGTGTACTTCTATAAAAAGAGGATCCAGCTCATAGCCTTCAAGAGATAAGAACGCAGGATTAAATCTTTCTACATGCCCTACCTGTACTTTTACATTAGCTTCTTTTGCCAGCTTTACTAGCTCTTTGGCCTCTTGCATACTATTAGCCAACGGCTTTTCTACAAAAACATGCTTACCGCTTTTTAGAGCCATAGAACAGAGCTCAAAGTGTAAAGTAGTAGGAGCGGCCACATCCGCAATATCGCAATCGTCAATAAGAGATTGCACGCTATCATACCGGGTGAGATCGTGTTTCTCCTGCACAAAGTTGGCAGTATTATCATCTGGGTCGTAAAATCCTATTATGCTTACATCTTCTATTTCCAGCCAATTATTTATGTGAAATTTTCCCAGATGGCCTACACCAAAAACACCAACTTTAAGCATACTTTACTTTATAACGTGAAAAATGATAGAAGAAAGCTGAGATTTATTTAGAAGATCTAGTCCCTTTGACCTTTATTTCTCCGTTTCCTGTTTGTTCTTCGTAGAAGCCCATATTGCCAAATTTTTCTATTCTGTCTGCGATGCGCTGCTCAGCAGATATTTCCTGCAATTCTGCAATGGCGGGAATTAAATAGTTTTTTAAATGTTCAGCGGCTGCTTCATAATCCCAGTGTGCTCCGCCCAGCGGCTCTGGCACCACTGCATCTACCAGCCCAAATGATAGCATGTCTGTTCCAGTGAGTTTTAGCTGGTCGGCCGCTATCTCTTTTTTATCCCAGGTGCGCCAGAGGATACTACTGCAACTCTCTGGCGATATAACTGTGTACCAGGTATTTTCCAACATGATAACTCTATCACCTACGCCTATTCCGAGTGCACCACCACTGGCACCTTCACCTATAATTGCACAAATTACAGGAACTTTCAGGCTTAACATTTCAAAAATATTTCTCGCTATTGCTTCACCCTGCCCTCGCTCTTCAGCTTCTAGTCCTGGATAGGCACCAGGAGTGTCTATAAGTGTAACAATGGGTTTATTAAATTTTTCTGCGAGCCTCATTAACCGGAGTGCTTTGCGATAGCCTTCTGGGTTGGCCATGCCAAAATTTCTGTACTGTCTGGTTTTAGTATTGTTTCCTTTTTGTTGGCCAATAAACATTACCGTTTGTCCGCCTAGGGTACCAAAACCTCCTACCATGGCCTTGTCATCTTTTACATTTCTATCGCCATGAAGCTCCAGAAAATCTGTAGTCATATTTTCTATAAACTTAAGCGTGTATGGTCTATCTGGGTGTCGGCTTAGTTGTACACGCTGCCATGGTGTAAGATTTTCGTTTATGTTCCTTTTTACTACGTCTACCTTCCTATACAGAGGATCTACGGCAGCACTCATATCTGTTTCACTGCTTATTGCAGTTTCCTCCAATTGCATAATCTGCGTATATAAATCCTTGATGGGTTTTTCGAAATCTAAATATTGTCTATTTTCTAGTTGTGGCATAAGTCGCAATGTTACAATATATATGTATGGTTATGATGGTAAGGTGGTAAACTTACAATAAATCTAAGAATATACTATGTGTACCTCCGTTTTTTTGAGCGCCGAAGGTAAGAAAGCGCAATGAGAAAAATAGTGCAGAGATTACAACAAATGTTGGTAAGTATTGAGCAATTTGAAGAATACGAGGCTTACTAAAAATTAAACACCGCATTCATATCAGGGTTTTGCAATTTATAGCTCTTGCGCTTTTCAGATTTAATAGCGTGAATTATGCCCATCTGCTCTTTTTGGGTTTCGTAGAGTAGAGTACTGGTCACTTCACATTTTTTAAAACCGGGAATATTATTTACCTGAAAATAACAAAGCGTAGATTCTTCTTCTATTTCATAGCCTATATATTCTAAACGAACTGGCACTGTATTTACTGCCAGTAGTAGATGCTTACTTACATAAGCTTGTATAAGACCATCTGCTTTAGCCTTGTCACTTTTTTTATATAAGTCAAGTTTTGTGTTAGTATTTTTCTTCAATGCATTTTCCAGATCATCTGTAAACATCTTGCAGGTAATTTCAAGCGTATTATCTTTTGCATTATGCTCTATTGTAGTTACACTTACGTATACAGGGTGGTTTGTAAAAGAGGAAATGATCAAAAATCCGATTGCTGCTGTGAAAAAAATTCTTAATGACTTCAAAATCTTTATTAATCTATTTATATTTTTAATGCATTTTTGAGCTTGCTTTGCAAACCTACAATAATAATGAGTTAGCAACTTACCATAATGAATGATTTCACATTTTATTTTACACTAGGCATAGAGCATATAAGCGGCTGGTCGGCTTTTGATCATTTATTGTTTCTTGTAGCTCTTGCTGCTGGTTACTCTGTCCTGCAATGGCGTAAGGTTCTGCTACTGGTTACTGCCTTTACTATTGGACACGCTTTGGCATTGGGATTTTCTGTTCTTAAGATTGTAGAAATTCCTTCTTACTGGGTTGAGCTGCTTATTGCTGCCTCAATAATGGTAACTGCACTTAGCGGTTTGCTATTTAGCCAAAAAAAGAAAATATTCAATAAACTAAGTTATTCCCTGTCTCTTTTATTTGGGTTAGTGCATGGCTTGGGCTTTGCTACAACTATTATTTATATGCTGCCGGCAGATTTATCAGCCCTATGGCCCATTTGTTTCTTTAATCTTGGGCTGGAGGTTGTACAGATATCTGCCGTGCTTTTCATATTGCTCCTCAGGTATGTGTTATTAAAAATTACCGCTTTAAGTGAAGCGCAATGGGTAGTAACTGTGGAGGCAATGGCACTTGCTGGCGGTCTCTGGTTATTTTTATTTAGGCTATAAAATGTATATTTCACAGTATTATTTTTGCCGCTCATCACAATAAATTTCTTTGCAGCGGTATTTTTTATTTACGCTTGTGATTTTATAAATATATTTATGCCTTCATTTACCATTATTAACTTTTTCCCTCAGTAAATTTTATTGACAATGAGAATTTTCTTAGCGCTTATGTTTTTTGTATGTACTTGTTTGAGTGCCACTGCACAGAATGCGCAAAATAACCCTGGTAGTAATCATGCCAACCGGTTTGAGCAATTAGGAACCATGCTGCGTTCGCCCAATGAGTACCGTACTGCTAGTGGTGCACCGGGCCCTAAGTATTGGCAACAAAGAGTAGACTATGATATTGCTGCGAGACTTGATGAGCAGAACAGAAAATTGATTGGAAGGGAGACTATAACTTACTATAATAACTCCCCAGACAATCTTACCTACTTATGGTTGCAACTAGACGAAAACCAGCATAGCAGCAAGAACAATGCAAATTATCAAAGCAGCAATCCTATGAGGAGTGTATATACTCCTGATGCGCTGGACAATGAGCGTTACGATAAGGAGTACGGCATAAACATAGAAGCTATTACAAATCTCACTGGTGCTCCGCTTAAGTACACTATCAATAAAACGATGATGAGGGTAGAGCTACCTCAGACACTTAAGCCAGGACAAACTTTTGTTTTTAAAGTAAACTGGAACTACTTTATCGTAGATCGCCTTAAGTATGGAGGACGAGGTGGTTACGAGTATTTCCCCGAAGATGGTAACGACCTATATACCATGACACAGTGGTACCCACGCTTATGCGTGTACAGTGACTTTGAGGGCTGGCAGAATAATCAGTTTGCCGGTAGCGGAGAGTTTGCGCTCACCTTTGGCAACTTTAAAGTAGCTATGACCGTGCCTGCAGATCATATCATAATGGCAACCGGTGAGTGTAAAAATTACAAAGATCTTTTAACACCTAAGCAGTTTGCGAGGTGGACCGCCGCACAGTCTGCACGTGATGTAGTAGAAGTTGTAACGCTGGAAGAAGCTTTACAGAAGGAAAAACAAAAAGCACAGACGACTAAGACCTGGAATTTTGAGGCTAATATGGTTAGAGATTTTGCTTGGGGAAGCAGCCGTAAATTTATCTGGGATGCTATGCCGGCATTTGTGGATGGTAAAAAAGTAATGTGTATGAGTGGATATGGCAAAGAAGCATATAGTCTTTACCGCAAGTTTAGCACAAAGGCAGTTGCACACACAATTAAAACGTACAGCAAGTTTACTATACCATACCCATACCCGGTAGCGCAGAGCCTGGAGGCAGCTAATGGTATGGAGTATCCAATGATCTGTTTTAATTATGGTCGTACAGAAAAGGATGGTAGCTATAGTGAAGCAACAAAGCAAGGTATGCTAGGTGTGGTTATACATGAAGTAGGACATAACTTTTTCCCTATGATCATAAATAGCGATGAGCGCCAGTGGAGCTGGATGGATGAAGGCTTAAACACCTTTGTGCAATATCTTACGGAAGAATTGTATGACAACAAATACCCTTCGAAGAGAGGACCGGCATACAAGATAACAGATTATATGAAGTTGCCAAAAGATCAGTTGGAGCCTATCATGACTAACTCTGAGAATATTATAAACTTTGGTGCAAATGCTTACAGCAAGCCTGCTACCGGTCTTAATATAATGAGAGAAACGATTATGGGCAGAGAACTTTTTGATTATGCTTTTAAAGAATATGCTCGACGCTGGGCATTTAAACATCCTACTCCGGAAGATTTCTTCCGCACCATGAAAGATGCCAGCGCAGAGAATCTAGATTGGTTCTTCAGAGGTTGGTTCTACAGTACTGAAGCTTGTGACCTTGCGCTGGATAGCGTAAAGTGGGCAAAAGTAGACGGAGATAAAATTGCAACTGTGCCGCCAAGAGAAATAAGCGCTGCGCCGGCCAAACCAGATCTTAATGCATTTGAAGACATTTCCAAACGTAGAAATCGCCTTGATAAGAATATCATATTTGCTACAGATGCAGATACCAGCTTGCGTGATTTTTACTGGAGATACGCTCGTGGTTATGCCAAGGTGGATGACACGCCGGTGAAGACCTCTCGCGGTGGTTTTGAAGATAATATGACTGAAGCCGAAAAAATGCAGATAGCCGGTAACAAGAATATTTATGAGCTTACCATCAGTAATAAGGGCGGACTTGTTATGCCTATCATAGTTGAATTTACTTACACTGATGGCACTAAAGAAGTAGAATATATACCAGCACAGGTATGGAGAAAAAACGAAGAAAAAGTGGTAAAAACTTTTATAAAGGATAAAGAGGTAGCGAGTATCTTACTGGATCCATACAGAGAAACAGCTGATATAGATGAAAGCAACAACGGCTGGAATAAGCAGGGAACGCCTAGCAAGTTTAAGTTGTTTAAAGATAATAGTGGCAGCACGCCTAGAGGCGCAAGCACGGGTAGCAATCCTATGCAGAAAGAAATAAAGTAATTGCATTAAATTTTTTTTAAAAGCGCTCGTCATTTTTTTGGCGGGCGTTTTTTGGTTTTGCCACAAAGGTACAAGGACACAAAGATTCACAAAGAAGACAAAAGAATCAACGGAAAATTGTCAGTCAGCTTTCAGCCCTACTTAGCGATAAGTATTGCTTAATAATTTTTTCCTGTACAGTAGCTCGCGTGACTTTGTGTATTATTAACTTTCATTAATTCATTAACTGCAGTAAGAAGTGAAGAGTCCGCAACATTTCACTTAGTGTTTCTTTCTGTCTTAGCGTCTTAGTGGCAAAACAACAAAAGGTTAAAATCTCTCCACTCTTCCACAATTTTCTCCATCTGAGTGGAATCGCGTCTATCTTTGCGCCCTCAAA
>JBBKWE010000215.1:0-22913 GCA_037968795.1 Ferruginibacter sp. | reverse complement strand
CCAATTACCTCTTCCAGGAAATACATTCCTGTTTTATAGTCGTAGGTTATTTTTGCTTTGCTGGTATTGCTGGCACCCTTATAATCCCAGTTATAGCTTGTACCATCTGCTGAGTAGCCTGCTTTTACGTTTCCTTCGCGGGCATCTTCTTTAAACTTCCCTGTGAAGGGTTTTAGTTTTGCCATAGCGTCTTTTTGCACCGCTGCCGCTTCTGCCGGCGTGTAGGCAGGATAATAAGTGGAGGAAAAGGAACCTTTACAATCTGGCATATAATTCACTTTTTCTTTTCTAACCATTTCTACCATTCTGTGTGCCGCAGGTTGCAGAAGTATTTCTTTCCCTTCTTCGTTCATTATGCCATTCATTTTATTGAGTTCAAAAAAATGTACACCGGCAGTAGTAGGATACCCTCTGTAGTAAGTGATTACAAGGCCTTTGTCAAACTCTGTGAGTTCATAGGCATTTTCTTTTTCATCAAAAATGATATTGGCACTTGATTTTTTTTGTGGTGATTCATACTTCCACTTTAGTACTTTTTTGGAGACCACAAAAGCGGTTTTTACTTCTCCCTCGCCGGCTTGCACTTTATAATTTCCTACAAGGAAAGAAAGTTTCTTCATCTCTGCAGACTGACTTATGGCGGTAAGCGGAAAAAAGATAGCAAGTAAAAACAAAACTTTGCAAAGTGGTGACAGCTTAGTCATGGTATAATTTTAAAAGAATGTAAAAGTAAATTCTTCTTTAAAATTATAATACCTCTCCCGGTAAAACAAGAGTAGGAAAGAAAATACTGCAAATGTAGTATGCGCTTTAGGTAGAGCAGTACAAAAAGTATTTGCAATAGTACGCAAGAAATTACTTCAATAAGGAATATAAATATTTGCTACGGCAAAGACGGATTTTAATCTTTATCCTTCAATAAATTTACTGCTGCACTGCTTACAATACTCAGGAGAATACTAAACAATAGTGCCCACCAAAACCCGTCTACAGAAAAGCCATCGAGAAAGTGGGCTGCTATTAAAATAATACAAGCGTTAATTACAAAGAGAAAAAGCCCCAGCGTAAATACAGTAATGGGAATAGTGAGTACTACCAGTAAAGGTTTTAAAAGCATATTGAGCAAAGCCAGGACGAATGCAAATATGAGAGCGCTGGTAAAATTTGCGATCTGCACACCATCTAATAAGTGCGTTAGCCCGTAAGCTACAGCGGCTGTTATAAGAAGTCTAAGGAGAAAATTCATAATATGCGTTTTGTATGCTAATGTAGTTTTTCTTTTGTTAATACACTATCAACTGATGAAATGCATCTTCTGTCAGATATTTTTTAGCCAGAGACTGTAATTCTTCTGCACTGGTTTCTCTTATGGCGGTGAGCGTATTATAAAAATAACTTTCGTCCATACTATTGAGCACTATATTTTTCCATTTGCTCATGATTTGAAATGGACCATCAAGGCCGCCAAGTATACTACCCATCATATAGTTTTTTACAACATGCAGCTCTTCTGCGGGTATAGGTTCGTTTCTTAGAATTTCCATTTCTTTAAATACTTCCTTCACTGTAGCGGTACATACATCTTTGCCCGCATCTGTAGTGATCACAAGTGCTGTTTCCTGTATGTGATTTTGTATGTAGCTGTGTATGCCGTAAGTGTAGCCTTTATCCTCCCTGATATTATTCATGAGTCTACTCCCAAAATAACCGCCAAAGATGGTATTTAGTAGCATGCACTTTGTAAAATCCGGGTGCCGCTTATCTATAAATGGCCGGGCAATTCTAATGGCTCCCTGCTGAGCTTTTTTGTCGTTATCTATTAAGTGTTTCTTTTCTGCAATGGGCTTCCACTCATGTTGTTTTAATTTAAAATCGGGCGCCTGCATAGGAAGGTAGCCAAAATATTTATTGAACAGCACCTCCAGGTCTTCTGTAAACTTCCCGGAAACAAAAATTACACATTTCCCATGCACATAGAATTTTTTGTAAAAGTCTTTTATCTCTTCTGCCTGTAAGGCTTCTATGTCTGCCGCTGTGCTGTATCTCCCGTAAGGATGCGCCTCGCCATATAGATATGCGTCTAGCATGCGGCTAGCAACAAAATCACTTTTCTTTAAACTAACCTGCAGCTTCTGTAAATAATTTTGCTTGTAGGTTGCTATTTCGTCATCAGGATAAGTACTTTCCGTTATCATCTCTGCCACAAGGGGCAAGATGTGTTGCAGGTTTTTACTGAGGCTGTTGAGTTTTATGGTCGCCGTTTCACTATGGCAAGAACGATTACAAAAAGCTCCAAAATAATCAAATGCTTCGTTGAGTTCAAAGGCGGTTTTATTTTTCGTTCCATTTTTTATGAGGGCGTTAGCAGCAGACGCTACTCCTGTTTTCTCTTCTTCCCAATTGCCGGCGTAGAATACAAATTCTACCTGGGCTACCTCCTGTGCTCCCGTATTTACAACATACACAGGAACGCCGTTTTTAAGCTTAAAATGCTCGTAAGGCGGCAAATTAAGTTTGAAGTCTACGGCATCTTTTATATCGGGTGCTATATTTCTATCTAACATAATTGTAACTTTTTTATGACGGAATTTCTTCCTCTTCCTCCTCCTCTTCTGATTCTGAAATCAATTCCTCCACTGACATTGTTGCTTTATAATATAAAGTATTACTGTTGCTGGCGGTAAAAATATCATTTGCTTCCTTTACTATATCTTTTGCGGTTACAGCTTTGTATAAACCCAGTTCTTTATTTATAAGGTTTGCATCGCCCAGCAACTCATACATACCTATATTTGATGCCCGGTTCATAAGGCTCATGTCTTCAAAAGCCATGATGCTTTCTGTCTTGTTTTTTACTTTCTCTAACTCTTCTGGTGTAATTCCTCTTGATTGCAGTAGTTTTATTTCTTCGTCAATGGCTGCCTCTGCGGCTTCTAAGGTTATACCCTGCACAAGTTTGCCTTCTATCACCAGCAGGCCAGGGTCTGTGCTTCCAAGGTGATAGCAATGTATGCTGCTAAAAAGTTTTTGGCGTTTTACCAGCGACTGATATAATCTGCTGCTGCCGCCGCCCCCCAGTATGTCTGTAAGAAATTCTATCGTATAATAACGGGGGTCTGTGCGGTCGCAAATATGATAGCATTTATATAAAGCATCCAGCGGTACATTAGCTTCTACAGTAAGCTTTCGGGCACTGGTTTGTGTAGGCTCTTTTGGAAGGTCTCTTTTATATTTTTCTCCGGCCGAGATAGAGCCAAACCATTTTTCTGCTAATACTTTTACGGCTTCTGTTTCTACATTTCCTGCTACAACCATTATCGCATTAGACGGATTATAATGCTTCGCAAAAAAACTTTTAACGTCCTCGAGCGTTGCATCTTCTACGTGCTTTAGCGCTGCTCCTATGGTCATCCACTTATAAGGGTGCGTAGTGTAAGCAAGGCTGCGCAGGTTATGCCATACATCTCCGTAGGGTTTATTAATGTAGTGTTCTTTAAATTCTTCGCATACCACTTTGCGCTGCACTTCCAGGCTCTTTGGGCTAAAGGCGAGACTGAGCATTCTATCACTTTCCAACCAGAAAGCAGTTTCTATATTTTCTGCCGGTAACTGGCAATAATAATTTGTAAGGTCGTTAGTAGTAAAGGCATTATTAATACCACCAGCATTTTGAAGTGGCTCATCGTAAGTAGGAATATTTACACTTCCACCAAACATGAGATGCTCAAATAAATGAGCAAATCCCGTCTTCTCCGGATTTTCATCCCTGGCTCCTACATCGTACAAAACATTTACGACCGCCATAGGCGTACTCTTATCCTGGTGTACAATAACCTTCAATCCGTTAGTAAGGTTAAATTTTTCGAATTCTATCATCAAATAGTTTTAGAAAGAGGAAAAAATGCGTTCGGCTCACTACCCCCTTTCATAGGGTATGAAGGCTCTCATATCTCTACGCTTACTAGTGCGCCTGATCATCCCTTGGCTTCTCCTCAGGAAAATGTGGATGATTCAGTTGCACTGTTCTGCGTTTCTTTTTTGCTCTGCTTAGCATTGTCATATTAAGCAACTCTACAATAAAGGAGAATGCCATTCCGAAATAGATGTAATTTTTTAAATGGAGTTCGTGCGCCGCTTCAGAATTCCAGCCTTCCATAAGTAGTGACAGGCCTATCATTACCAGAAAAGATAAGGCCAACATCTTAAGGGTAGGATGCTTGTGTATAAACGCAGCAATTGCTGGACTAAAGACGAACATTATAATCATAGCTATGACTACAGCCGCTATCATTATTTCAACATGCTTTGCCGTGCCGCCCGCAGTGATAATGCTATCGAAAGAAAAGACTGCATCAATTATTAATATCTGCATCATTGCTTTTGGAAGCGACAGAGGTTTTTTGGGCGAATCCATTGCATTATGATCCTCTCCCTCCAGCTTTTCATGAATTTCTTTTACTGATTTGTAAATTAGAAACAACCCTCCCACAATCATTACGATACTAGCCAGGTCAAATCCTTTTCCAAACCAGGATTCAGGAATAAGATAGTTGCCTTTTTGAGAGAGCAACCAGCCCAGAGCCATTAATAATAAACTACGCATTATCATTCCGGATATCATCCAGAATCGTCTTGCACTTTTCTGCTGCTTTTGCTCCGGCAGCCTATTCATGATAATGCTTACAAAAATCACATTATCTATGCCTAATACTATTTCTAGCACTACCAGCACTAAAAAACTTATGATACTTTCTGAGGTAAGTAAATGCTCCATATTATTTCATTAAAAAAACGCCTGATATTCATTTTACAGTGCGTCACTTATTTTTTTTGCTATTCCCGGTCCTTCATATATAAATCCCGTCCACACCTGCACCAGAGTTGCCCCTGCCTCTAGTTTCTGCCGTGCATCTTCCCCTACAAAAATACCGCCACTTGCAATGATAGGTATTTTTCTGTTCAGCTTTTTAGATACATATTCTACTATTTCTGTGCTGCGGTCTTGTGCAGGCAGACCACTGAGGCCACCTGCTCCCATTTCATTAATCTTAGTAACACTTTCTGTAGTGAGTTTACTTCTGTCAAGCGTTGTGTTGCTTATCACCAGCCCATCCAGATTTATTTCTTCTGCGAGATATATGACATCGTCTATCTGCTCATTAGTGAGGTCTGGCGCTATCTTAAGCAAAATAGGTAATTGCCTCTTTTTCTCTTCATTTATTTTCTGTAGCGCTGATAGTATTTTGTGTAGTGCATCTTTTTCCTGTAATTCCCGCAGTCCCGGAGTATTGGGGCTACTTACATTCACCACAAAATAGTCTACAAAAGCATGTAGTGCGTGAAAACATTTTACATAATCCTGCCAGGCATCTTCATTAGGAGTTATTTTATTTTTGCCAATATTCCCTCCTATAATCATGGGCGCTTTACCCTCTTTTTTTTCTTTATCCCGCCATGCTTTTAGATTATCAGAAATGGCCTCCATACCTGCATTATTAAAACCCATCCTGTTTAGGAGAGCCTTGTCGGCGGGTAGGCGAAATAGTCTTGGCTTAGGGTTTCCCTCTTGTGCCACAGGTGTAACAGTTCCTATCTCTACAAATCCAAAACCCAGACATTGCAGAGCTTGCAGATAAGCCGCATTTTTATCAAAACCCGCAGCCAGTCCTACCGGCGACGGGAAATCAATTCCAAAGACGGTCGTCTTATTTTTATTTACAGGACGAAATTGCTTTGTAATTAATTGGCTTATAGCTTTACTGCCGCACAGATTTTGCAATGCTTTCATTGCCACATAGTGCGCTTTTTCAGCGGGCATGAGGAAAAATAAGGAGCGAATAAATTTATACAATTGTCCAAATATTTTAAAGCAACATGTTTTCGTTACAGTACTTCTTTAAGCTTAGCTTCCAGAGCAGCGCCCCGCAGTTCTTTTGCAATGATCTTACCGCTGGGATCTATAAGCACGTTATAAGGTATGCCCTGGTAACCGTACAGTCCCACTGTAGCATTATCCCAAAACTTAAGATCGGAGACCTGCTTCCAGGTAAGATTGTCTGCTTTTATAGCTTGTAGCCACGCTTCATTTTCCTGATCTAAGGATACACCCAGAATTGTAAAATTTTTATTCTTGTATTTATTATAAGCAGCTACCACATTAGGGTTTTCGCCGCGGCAGGGGCCACACCAGCTCGCCCAGAAATCTACCAGCACATACTTTCCCCGCATACTGCTAAGGGTAAATGGCTTTCCTTCTGTATCTGCCATTGTAAAATCTGGTGCCATATCGCCTATATCTGATTTACCCGAAGCACCTGCTGCCGTGGGCTCTGCAGGCGCTGCAGCGGCTATGGCTGCATCATTGTAAGTTTTAAGCAAAGCCTGAAGACCATTATGCTGCGCAAATCTTTCTTTCAAACCATTTACGGCATCATTTACCAGGGCGGTATCTATATCTTTTGTGTAGCCCATTACAAACATCGCCATCACGGGAAATTTTGTCGTCTTCAGCTCTTTTACCACCATGTCTTTAAAGCCATCGTCCATATTTTTTAGCAAAATGGAACCGGCTTCTTTTATGCTGTCTGCATTAGTTTTATTCTTCATGCCGTCCAGGGCGGTGGCTTTTTCTACATAGGCATTTCTTCTGTTTTCCAGCTCTAATAAGAAGGTCTTAAAAGCCGTATTTGCCGGGCTATTAAAGGTGGGGCCAGCCAGCGTGCTGTCTTGCAGATCTGCTGAGAATTTTATATCATCTTCGTCATTGATAAAGAGGTACCCCATTGGCTCCTTTTGAAAACGCAATCTATACAAGCCCTGCTCCGCGGCAGTGGCAGACAAGGTAAACTTCCCGTCTTTTATCTCTGCCGTATCCAGCACTTGCGGGGCATTGTCATTAAAGTACAATTCCTCCAGATACACTTCCTGGTCAGGTATGTTTTTGATTTCTGCATGCAGGTCAAATTTTCCTTCGTTCGTTTTGTTTTTACAAGCTGCCAGGCTTAGTGCCAAGGCAAATACAAATAGTATTTTCTTCATTTTATTATTTTACCTCACCCCCGCCCTCCGCTAAGGCGAAGAGACCTAAGGGCAACATTATTACTAATTCTAATAGTTTTTGATTTGAGCTGTTAAGTCCGCTAGTTTCCCAAAACAATTTCTGCTATTATTTCAATTTTTCTTCCAGCAAGGCTGTAACTATTTTCATATCAGCTTTTCCTTTACTTTTCTTTTTTACAGCTCCGGCAAATAATCCTATGAGCCCCTTTTTGCCTTTCTTATAATCCGCTACTTTGTCTGGCATCTCTGCCAGAGCTTCTTCTATCCATTGATCCAGCGCATCTTCATTTTTTTCCTGAACAAGATTTTTCTGCGCTGCAACTCCGGCTGGCGTAGCATCTGCATGGGCTATCATTTCGTCCAGCAAGATACTTGAAGCCGCTTGATAACTCACCGCACCGGCATCAGTATATTTTATGAGCTCAAGCAATCTAGTTTGCAAGAGCGGAAATTCCACTAATGATATATTGTGCAGATTACAGTATTGTTTTACCGGTCCAATAAGCCAATTTGCAAGTGATTTATATTGCTCGTACTTACTAGCAAGTTCTTCAAAGTAAGCGGCATCTTCTTTCTCTACTGCTAATTGTGCAGCATCATAAGCCGTGAGCTTGTATTGCTCTTGCAAGCGGGCTTCCAGCGCCATAGGCATTTCCGGGAGCGATTCCTTAGAGGCTTTTATAAACTCGTCAGAAATAAAAAAAGCCGGCAAGTCAGGCTCCGGGAAGTAGCGGTAGTCCTCTGCCTCCTCCTTGCTACGAAGCGAGAAAGTAATATTTTTTACTGCATCATAGCTCCTCGTTTCTTGTCGTATATATTCTCCCTTTTCTGTAAGACCCACCAGTCTTTCAAATTCTATTTCTATAGCTTTTTTTACATTCCGTATGCTGTTCAGGTTTTTTACTTCTACGCGGGTATACAGAGATTTATCCCCTTTTGGTCGCACACTCACATTAGCATCGCAGCGCATACTTCCTTCTTCCATATTGCCATCGCATACGCCCAGCCAGCGCAATATTTTCCGCAGATTGGTTACAAACTCAAAAGCTTCTTCTGCAGAGTGTAAGGCGGGTTCCGTTACAATTTCCAAAAGCGGCATACCAGCCCTATTTAAGTCTACGCAGGTGTAATTTTCCTCCAGGTCATGTATGCTTTTCCCCGCATCTTCTTCTATGTGTATACGATTAAGCTTTATGCTGCGCTTACCGGCAGCCGTTACTATTTCCAACCGACCACCCTGGCATATTGGAGCCGTGTGCTGGCTCACCTGGTAGCCCTTAGGCAGGTCTGGGTAAAAATAATTTTTCCGGGCAAAGTAATTATGTTGCGTTATGCTACAATCCAATGCAACACCCAGTCTTACTGCCAGGTCGTATACCGCCTCATTCATTACAGGAAGCGTACCGGGGTGTGCCAACGAAATGCTGCTCACCTGCGTATTAGGTGCTGCCCCAAAGGCCGTTCCATCTTCACAAAAAAGCTTGCTTTTTGTAGAAAGTTGTGCATGCACTTCCAGTCCAATTACCGCCTCATATTTATCCAGATTGCTCATGTGGCGCAAAAGTAATGAAAATTGCCACTCGGTATGGTGAGTATGACTTTTGAAATGATTATTTAGCTAATGTTTAGAAATATTAGGACGTTTACCATTTACCCTGTTTATGGTACTTCACCCCCCGCTCTCCGGTCATAGTCCTACTGACATTTAACCCCACCCGGTTTAGGAGCTAATGGAAAGTAAGATTTTGAATTCATTTCGGCTGCTTGATTAATTGCTCTATCCTGCTCATATTTTATTTGTTTTAGGAATATCAAAATTTCTGGCAATATGAAGTACTGAAATCTATCTTTCCCAGCAACGTCTCTTCTTAGAGGATTTTGCATGTGCAATCGCATAATCGCTCGTTTGCAATTTTAACTCATTTACTCACTAATGTATTTATATAAATCCTGAAAGGGTTATATATGAATAACAAATCCATCAAAATATTTACACAACCCTGAAAGGGTTGATTTAGTTAATTCTTATAACCCCCACACAAAAAAATCCTGCCACAGTTTTTGCGGCGGGATTTTACAATAATTACTATAAAATTCTTACAGACTTATTTCCTTAAGCGGCTTCACTATTTTCACCTCTATTTTCTCTTCTTTGCCATTTCTGAGCACAGTTGCACTGTAAGCACTTGCTTTACTTACTTTTCTAAGTGCCATGCGGGCATCATTGGTGTCTTTTATTTTTTCCCCGTCAAGTTCTGTGAGAATATCGCCTCTCTTAAAACCAGCTTTCTCTGCATTGCTTTTTTCATCTACTTCTTCTACAGAAACGCCTTTGCCGCCTTCCGTATCTTTTATACGTAGTCCCAGCTTTTGGTTATTAGAGAAGAGGTTACCATCGTATTCAAAATTGAATCTTTCTACTTCTGGCGCTGCTCTGGGAAAAGTAAAACTCTTTAAGTTACCCTCAGGGGAGCTAAAGGAAAAAGCTCTCGGGTAAGCGCTACTCCTACTCTTAAGCGTAGCTTCTACGTCCATCTTTTTTCCATCTCTCTTAAAATATACTCTCACTTTGTCCTCTACTTTTCTTCCTTCTATAATGGAAGAAAGATCCTTAGGACTTTCTACTTTATCGCCGTTTACTTTATAAATAACATCCCCTTTCTTTATACCGGCTTCCTCTGCGGCGCTCTTTGGGGTAACGGATACCACCATTACCGCCTTCTTATCTTGTTCTGTGGTAACTCCCAACAATGGAGATTTACTATTCATATCAGAATCTAACCCTTTTCCGTTGAAGGACATATTGCCATCTAAATTTAATCCCTCTATCGTACCATAGAGCTTTTCCATTTGAGATTCCAGCCCGGCGATGTTCCCAGAAAAAGTAAGTTTTCTCTTTCCTACAGTAATATCTCCGTTCTTATCGTATTCAATAAGCGGCCTACCATCTATGAGAATATCTTCCCCTTTAAAAGTAATGGTAATTGTACGGTCTTTATCCCCTTTCTTTTTTATAATGATCTCTTGAATCTCTGTTTTCTCTGAGGATTTGTCTTTCTCCGATTTTGTCTGCGCATGAGCATTCATTCCTGCAAAGGCAACCAAACACGGAAAAATAGTAATGGCTAACTTTTTCATAATCTTATTAATTTTAAAATTTGAGTTCCTTTTTTATACACTCTTTTTGTCAATCTATCGTAAGCATATTATTTATATACGAAATCTTTAGTACATCAAAAATAGGGAGAAATGTTGTCATACGAAACTTTTCGGAGATATTTTTTTAGGATTAACATTTTTTTTGATGAAGTGTCTGGTTCTCAATTCTGATTTGAAATATGGAAAATTATATTTAATACTATGCGTTATTATAAATCCAGTAAAAAACCTTAACCTGTTAGATATTAAGAACAGCGCTTGAATACTGATAAAACTAATCAATTTGATAATTGACGATTTGGGAAAACCCACACTATCGATCATAAACGCCCTAGCTTGCAATGGTTCTTTTACAAAGCCGTAAATTTACTGACTATCACGCTTATTTATGAAAAGACTTCCTTACGTTTTACTTATAATCGTCTGCATGAGTGCTTACCTACCTTCTTATAGCTGGGGGTTTTGGGCGCATAAAAAGATAAACTACTTCGCCTGTTTTATGCTGCCGCCGCAGATGATGATGCTCTATAAACCCAATATAGATTTTATAAGTGAACATGCGGTGGATCCTGATAAAAGGCGCTATGCAGTAGTAGGTGAAGGCCCGCGGCACTATATAGATATAAATGACTACGGGGCTTATCCCTGGGATATGGTACCCCACAAATACGATGACGCAGTAGAGAAGTTTGGTGAGGATACCGTGCAGGAACGCGGTATTGTGCCCTGGCATATAGAAGTAATGCTGAAGAGGCTCACCTATGCATTTAAAGACAAAAACTTTTCGCTCATAATGAAATATAGTGCAGAGATAGGACACTACATAGCCGATGCTCATGTGCCACTGCACGCCAGTAATAATCATAATGGCGAACTTACAAACCAAAAGGGCATACATGGTTTTTGGGAGAGCAGGGTGCCGGAATTACTGGCAGAAAAGCAGTTCGATTTTTTTATGGGGAAAGCCTCATACATAAAGGATCCCACGGAGTATATATGGGACAGAGTAATAGAAAGTGGCGCAGCTGCAGACACCGTTTTACTCTATGAAGCGGAGCTCACAAGAAAATTTGCAGACGACAAAAAATATTCTTTTGAGGAGCGGAATGGTGTGGTTATAAGACAATACTCCTCTGCATTTACCATTGCTTATGATAAAATGCTAAAAGGTATGGTAGAGCGACGAATGCGCCAAAGTATAGAAGCCATCGCTTCATTCTGGTTTACCGCCTGGGTAAATGCCGGGCAGCCAGATCTGAGCACTCTGAGCAAAGAAACTTTCACTGCAGAGGACCTCAAAGATTTTGAAAAGCTAAACAATGAATGGAGTGGTGCCGGCAGAATTATAGGAAGAGAGGAGAACTAACTGGCACTTCAATAAAAAAATAAATTATGCAATTTTCTGATATCATCAATGCACAAGTAAGTAAGGAAGAAGACAGACCTATGATGAAGAAGGAGATATATCCTGTGAGTGATGGGCTCAAAAGATATCTGAGACGCCATGGCAGGGATGTGCCGCTGCCAGTGAGCTACAGAGACCTTCTTAATTATAGATATAGCGACAGTCTCAGAGATAAGAACGGAAAACTTACTCATTGGGAAACAGCAGTGTATGATCTGCGAGAGATGGAAACGCTCAAAGAAAATCTGATTGAAACCTATGCAGAGCTAAAAACGGAAGGCAATCTCCGCTACATAAGACACCTGGAAGTAGAGCGAATAGATTTTTGCGAATTTGGTAATAGCATTCCATTTCGGATAAGAATAAAGAATAAAGTAAATGGAAATACTGACCACTTTTATGTAAAAGTAGCAGACGCCTCCCGCATATACGGGCTAGAAGTAGAACACCTTCTATCGCCGAACTATATTATTTTTCTGCACCACAACAATACTCTTATAGAAGAACACATACCCGGCATACCTGGCGACCAGTTCATAGAGCAGTTTTTAAATGACCCGCTTCATAGTAAAATAAGAATTGCAAAAGAGTTTGTGAAGTTTAATGAACGCTGCTTTACCAGATTGCTGGGCGATATGCGAGCCTACAATTTTGTGGTAGACATTACCCCCGATATAGAAGATTATCACTACCGCATTAGAGCCATAGACTTTGACCAGCAGTGCTACGAAGGCAATAAAAAATTATACCTGCCGCAGTTTTACAAAGAGAACTATGCTTATGTGCAAACGGTAATGAAAGAGCTGAGCCCCGATGTAATAGAGCAATACCAGGTAGAGGAGCAAACCAGTATGGCCTATCGTGCCATAGGAAACCGCATGCAGCTTATGGATCTTGTAAATACTATGAAGAGAGACGAACTCTCAGAAAATTATAAGATAAAACAGTTGAGGGAAGAACTGAATGTACACTTTGGCAATGAATATTTCTCTCGCTGCAAGACCATGGGGGCCATTATGAAAAGACAATTGAAGCAGACGATACAAAAGCATTTGAAGAAGATAGAGAAGTGATGATTTTAATATAGAATTTGTTGACAGCTGCAGCATCTGACGGTTTTGCTAAGTAGTATGCTAAAGATTCTCTCAATTACTTTTTTTTTAAAAAAGGAGTTTTCTTGTGTCTGCACTACTTACTTCAATAAATGAATTGACTCCCAACGCTTAACATTAAATTAATACAGAAATTCCTTTTTTATTTTGTAATTGGATTTCTATCCCCCTATATTTGCTATAGTTCTTTTAGCTACTTCAATAAAATGTAGTAGCACACTTATCAAGAAAGGCAGAGGGTATGGCCCGCTGAAGCCTTGGCAACCTGGCAAAATTAATTTTTTGCAAAGGTGCCAATTCCATCTTCGTTTTTATTAACGAAGAAAGATAAGTCAGAGTAAGCAAATTTGTTATCGCCTTCTTATGATAATAGTAGCTCATCTGATTTTCTCAGGTGAGATTTTTTTTGCTTGCATGTATTGCTTTAGTATTGCCTGCCATAGATAAGTGATTATAATTATTTTTTTTAAAAATTAAATCTACAAGTCATGAGCACAACACAACAACGTTTTGAAACCCTGCAATTACACGCAGGCCAGCAGGTAGACCCTACCACAAACTCCCGGGCAGTTCCCATTTATCAGACTACTTCTTTTGGTTTTAAAGATGCAAAACACGCAGCCAATCTTTTTGGGTTAAAGGAATTTGGAAACATCTACACCAGGATTATGAATCCTACCAGCGATGTTTTTGAGCAACGCATAGCAGCGCTGGAAAGCGGTGTAGCAGCACTTGCTGTAAGTAGCGGGCAAGCAGCACAGTTTATAGCCTTGAATAACATCTTGCAAGTAGGGGATAATTTTATTACCAGCAGCAACCTATATGGTGGTACTTACAATCAGTTTAAAGTAGCTTTTAAAAGACTTGGAATAGAAGCAAGATTTGCAAACAGCGACGACCCTGAAAGCTTCGTACCGCACATAGACAAGAATACAAAAGCAATATATCTGGAGACCATAGGAAACCCTAGACTAAATATTCCTGACTTTAAAAAGTTTGCAGACCTGGCAAAAGAATACGACCTGCCGCTCGTGGTAGATAATACTTTTGGTGCCGGCGGATTTTTATTTCGCCCAATAGAGCATGGCGCAAATGTAGTAGTAGAGTCTGCTACAAAATGGATAGGTGGCCACGGTACTTCTATAGGCGGCGTTATAGTGGATGGCGGAAATTATAATTGGGGCAATGGTAAGTTTCCACAATTTTCTGAGCCTTCAGAAGGGTATCATGGCTTAAAATTCTGGGATACTTTTGGAGAAGGAAATCCACTGGGCCTACCCAACATTGCATTTATAATAAGAGCGAGAGTAGAAGGCTTAAGAGATTTTGGTTCTTCGCAAAGTCCGTTCAATTCATTTTTACTTTTACAGGGATTAGAAACACTGAGCCTGAGAGTAGAGCGTCATGTTCAAAATACTTTGGCTCTGGCAGAATGGCTGGAAGCGCACCCGGCAGTAGATTTTGTACAATACCCGGGATTGAAGGGAGACAAATACCATGCGTTAGGTAAAGAATATCTTAAAAAAGGGTTTGGCGGCGTGCTCAACTTTGGAGTGAAAGGCTCTAAAGAAAATGCAAGTAAATTTATAGATGCACTTAAGTTAGTTAGTCATCTGGCTAATGTAGGAGATGCAAAAACACTTGCCATACATCCTGCATCTACCACACATGAGCAGCTAAGCGCAGAAGCGCAAGCAGCTGCAGGCGTATTGCCAAACCAGGTAAGAATAAGCGTAGGTCTGGAGCATATAGACGATATAAAAGCAGACTTTGAGCAGGCATTTGCAACCATTTCAGAAAAAGAATTAGTAGCATAGTATGACGCATAGTTTTATACATTCCGAACCGTTTCTACACAGCTCTGGCCGCTACATTAAAAACCTGCACCTCACTTATACAACGCATGGCAGTATAAATGAGGCTCAGGATAATGTAGTGTGGATTTTTCATGCGCTTACTGCAAACAGTGATCCGCTGGAGTGGTGGCCCGGGCTTGTAGGAGCCGGTCGGTTTTTTGATCCTCAAAATTATTTTATTATTTGTGTAAATAAGCCCGGTAGTAATTACGGAAGTATTTCGCCAAATAGTATTAATCCTGATACCAATAAACCTTACGGAAATAAATTCCCATTTTTTACAATAAGGGATATCATAAAATCCTATCAAGTTCTTAAAAATGCACTGGGTATAAAAAGAATATTTGCCGGCCTGGGCGGCAGTACAGGAGGCATGCAGTTGCTAGAGTGGGCCATCATGGAGCCTTCATTATTTCAAAACATTATACCCATTGCTACTGCTGCTGTGCTGTCTCCCTGGGGCGTTGCTTTTAACGCTTCTCAGAGAATGGCTATAGAGGCAGACAATACCTGGCTCACAGAGCAGGAAGGAGCAGCTACACAAGGATTAGCTGCGGCACGCTCCATAGCATTACTAAGTTATCGCAGCTACAGCGGCTATGACATTGCGCAACCAAGAGATAAATGTTTTACAACCCTAAGCAACGAGGCTTTTTATGCGGCGGATAATTACCAGCGCTATCAAGGGGGAAAGTTTACTACCAGGTTTGACGCCATTTGTTATTACAAACTTACACAAACGATGGATAGCCATAATGTAGGAAAAGATAGAGGCGGATTAGAACTAGCGTTAGGAAAAATCAAAAGCAATACTTTTATCATAGGCATTACTTCAGACCTGTTGTTTCCCATTGCAGAACTGGAATTCTTACACACACACATTTCCGGTGCTGAGCTTCTGACTATAAATAGTGATTTTGGTCACGATGGTTTTTTGCTGGAATACGAGAAAATAGAAAACGGATTAAAAAGGTTTTTGAGGAAGTAATTAAAGACATTATCAACAGTTATTGTCCTAGTTATTTTTCTGTAATATGGGCTGGGGGAATTTCCTTTAGTCCATTTTTTATTTTTCTGCAATAAAGTTTTTTCTATAATATTACTGTTCTCAGAAAAAAGTATAAATTGACTTCGATTGCAATCGCCAATAATTTACCTTAGTGGATAACCAGGGTAAGTCCTTATAGCGATATCGGTAAACAAAAATTTAAAAAAAATAAACATATGAAAAAAATCATCTTAGGAATTTTACTCTTTGCCTTTAGCTGGCAAGCCAAAGCAGACGAAGGAATGTGGCTGCCTATGCTGCTGGGTCAGCAAGTATATAACGACATGGTAAAGAAAGGACTAAAACTGAGTAAAGAACAATTGTACTCTATTAATAAGCCTAGTATAAAAGATGCGATAGTCATTTTTGGCGGAGGCTGTACAGGCGAGATTGTGAGCAGCCAGGGACTTATATTCACCAACCACCACTGCGGCTACGGCGCTATAGCCGGTGCCAGTTCTGTGCAGAACAATTACCTGCGGGATGGCTTTTATGCTTTTAATAAAGACCAGGAAATAAAAAGTGAGCTTACCGTACAGTTTCTGGAAAGTATTGTAGATGTAACAGACCAGGTAGATGCTCAACTAAAAGGATTGAATTATGACGATCGCCAGAAGAAAATGGGTGAGGTATATAAGGCGATTACAGACAAAGTAAAAGATGAGAAAAAAGCGGTAGCCGGAAGAATATATCCCATGTTTAAAGGCAATCAGCACATTATGTATGTATACAAAACCTACAAGGATATAAGACTGGTAGGAGCACCACCGGAGAGCGTAGGAAAGTTTGGCGGCGACACAGATAATTGGGAGTGGCCAAGGCATACCGGAGATTTCTCTGTATTTAGAGTATACGCAGATAAGAACAATGAGCCGGCAGAATATAGTAAGGACAACAAGCCTTTTGTCCCAAAATACTTTTTACCGGTAAGTCTCAAAGGAGTAGATAATGGCACTTTTGCCATGATCTATGGTTATCCAGGAAGTACAAACCGATACGAAACCAGCTACGGCATAGAACTAAAGAACGAAGTAGATAATCCGGCACTTGTGATGCTGAGAGACATGAGGTTAAAAGCCATGTATGCCCAGATGATTAAAGACCCGGCTGTAAAACTAAAGCTTGCCAGCAGCTATGCCGGTATAGCTAATTACTGGAAATTCTTTGACGGCGAAACCAAGCAATTGAAAAAATATAAAGTATATGAGCAGAAGCAAGAGTTTGAGGAAAATTTTGAGAAGTGGGCGGCTACCAAGCCGGAGTATAGCAGCTTACTAAAAGACTATGCCTCTAATTACAAAACCTGGACACCATATGCTAAGATGAGAAAATATCTTACGGAAGGAATACTGGGTTCTCCGCTAGCATCATTTGCGGTGCAAATGACGAGGCTTAATTCTGCGTTGGTAACACCTGGCACAAGTGCCGCAGACCAGAGAAAAATGATAGACCAGCTGAAGAAGCAAAGGGAAAGTTTTCTGGAATCTGAAGACCTCGCTAGCGATGAAATTATAATGGCTAAGGCAGCACAAATGTTCTATAATGACGTAGATAAAAATCAACATCCAATTGGTTTTTATGAAAGTCTAAAAAACCAATATGGCCCACTTACTGATGAGGATACTTATAAGAAATGGGCGAGAGGTGTTTTTGCAAATACCATGATCCTGGATGATGCCAAGTGGAATGTTTTTATGGAAAACCCTGAGGCTACCGTACTACAGGCAGACCCTGCTTATGCATATGGGGCCGGATTTTACAATTCATACAATACAAAGTATGGCGCCTTAAGCAGACAGTTCACAGAAAAAAATAATGAATTAGATCAGTTGTACATGAAGGGGATTATGGAAATGAATCCGGAAAAAGCAAAGATGATGTATCCGGACGCTAACTTTAGCATGAGAGTAAGCTATGGCAGTGTGAAGAATTATACACCCCGCGATGCCGTGAAATATGATTATGTAACCACCAGCCAGGGCATACTAGAGAAATACATTCCCGGAGATTATGAATATGACTTACCGGTAAAACAAATAGAACTTTTAAAGAAAAAAGATTTTGGCCAGTACATAGATAAAAAAGAAAATGACCTCGTAATAGGATTTATTACGACGAATGATATTACAGGCGGTAACTCCGGCAGTCCTGTTATAGATGGCAATGGTAATCTTATAGGACTAGCCTTTGATGGCAACTACGAGGCCCTCAGCCATAAGATCGCTTTTGATAAAGATCTTAATCGTACTATATGTGTAGATGTGCGCTATGTACTATGGTGTATAGACAAGCTAGGCGGTGCTAAGAATATTATAGACGAATTGAAACTGGTTAGGTGATTTTAATTGTTGATTATTAATTATTAAGGATTAATAGGGCTTGTAAATTATACAAGCCCTATTTTCTTGTATAGGACTGAAATTTTATAGAGAGCTTTTTTTGATTTTGCTATACTACTACTTCGGCGCTCTGTACAATAAAGAGCAGTTTTGAAAAGGATAAAATATCTGGAATGAAAACCGCTTTCACCCTTAAGATAATGGGAAGCACACTCAGCTTGCTATTAATCATTTTGTATTCCAATTAATAATTAATCATCAATTATTAATAATTATCTAATGCTTCCTGTCTTCAACATTACATTTTCCAGCTCTCCATTTCTGCGTATAATCATTCTTATGTTAGAGTTAGCTTCCTGCAAGTCGTGGCGTAAACTTCTTATGTTATAGGTAAAATTGTTGCCCACCGCTACGACTTCATCGTCTACCCGCAGTCCGCTCTTCTCTGCCGGCGAGCCCGGCACAATCTCCTGTATGAGAATTTTGTTATCTATCAGATACATTCGCATTCCGGTATAAGAGTAATCGAAAGGTTCATTAAAAAATCTGTTGGGCAAAAGGTTTATTTCTCGGGCAGAATAATTTATTATAAGATTGAATCTTCTAAAAATTTCACTGCCTATAAGCCCTGCTGTAAAAGGATAACTCGTTACATTGTATTCATCATCATATATATAGGTAGGGACCTGCCGGAAAGTATATTTACCCAGTTTCATTTTTTTTATCACTGTGAGTTTCATAGGCGTGCTACCGAGTAATCCTTCTGCACTGGTAACCACGGGTCTTCGTTTTTTCTTAAGCACACTGCTATCGGTGGCAAACCTTTTATTTAGAAGCAGGCATAATCCTGCTCCTGTATCAAAATAAAAATTGTATCCTATTTTTCTCCTGTCTTGCAGCTTTACATACTGCACCGGCAAGCTAGTAAATGCCGGATGAAGCGTATGGCTCCCTTGTGGGTACTTCATTTTTCCAATGGAATACACTTCTATTTGCAGACTATCATAATTTATTTTTACAATGTATTGGCTAAAGAAACTGTACCCAATGATGCCATCTATTTTTTGACCGTACACGGCAGACAACATCTCGTAATTATTTATGTGAAAGTTGAGGCTGTCCATTTTGAGCCCGGGAAAGCTGAGCGATCTGTCAAAAACATAATGCACCTTTCTTACACCGCCAATTCCTGCAATAGTTGTGTCTGTTTCTTGCGTTCGTATTTTAAATTCGGAGCAGGTAGCACTATCAAGGGAAATCCCGCCACTGCCGGTATCCAACACAAAATAGAAGGGAGTGCTTATAGTATCAAATTTGGCTTCAATAAGAATTTCCCCGCCAGGGTACTGTATAAAAGGAAAAGTAGTTATGTGCTGAGCATCTGGCTGCACAGCATACGGGGTCTGCGCTATAACGCAAGTACTAATTCCCGTAAACCAACACAACAGTAAAACTATTCTCATTTATGATTTGCTTATCCTAATATACGAGGTATTGCCCGTAAATTTGCACTTCTTTAATGCTAAAGGCATTATTTGCAAACAAACGAAAATATTATTACCGCAATGGATATCCACGATTTATTTACCAAAGCCATAGACCTGCAACCTCTCACTATAGAAGAAGGTATGTTTTTATACGAAAACGCTGCTTTGGCTTCCTTAATGCATGCCGCCAATACAATAAGAATAAAACAAGTACCGCACGGCAAGGTTACATGGCAGATAGACAGAAACGTAAATACGACCAATGTGTGTATAGCCAATTGTAAGTTTTGCAACTTCTATCGCATCCCCGGCCACGAGGAAGCTTACATCACAGATATAGAAACGTACAAGCGTAAGATAGAAGAAACAATCAAATTTGGGGGCGACCAATTACTCCTGCAAGGCGGGCATCACCCGGCACTGGGTTTAAAGTTTTATGTAGACCTATTCAAAGAATTAAAAAGTCTTTACCCATCTATAAAGCTACACACGCTAGGGCCGCCAGAGATAGCACATATTACAAAGTTGGAGAAAAGCACACACAGGGAAGTGCTTATGGCGCTCAAAGACGCAGGTATGGATAGCCTGCCCGGCGCAGGAGCAGAGATTCTTACAGATAGAGTGCGCAGACTCATAAGCAAGGGAAAATGTGGCGCACAAGAGTGGTTGGACATTATGCACGAAGCACATAAACTAGATATTACTACTTCTGCCACAATGATGTTTGGGCATGTAGAAACGATAAGAGAGCGTTTTGAGCATCTTGTGGCTATACGGGAAGTACAGGATCGCAAGCCAGAAAATGCAAAGGGATTTCTCGCTTTTATCCCATGGACTTTTCAGGATGCAGATACTTTACTAGCTCGCATACGCGGTGTGCATAATCTTACTACGCCAGAAGAGTATATCCGCATGATAGCCATAAGCCGCATTATGCTTCCTAATATTAAGAACATACAAGCAAGCTGGCTCACAGTAGGAAAGCCTGTAGCGCAACTATGCCTGCAAGCCGGTGCCAATGATTTTGGCAGTATTATGATAGAAGAGAATGTGGTAAGTGCTGCCGGTGCTCCGCATAGGTTTACGAGTGTTACTATTCAAGAAAGTATAAAAGAAGCTGGTTTTGAGCCGCAACTTAGAGACCAACAATATGGCTGGAGAGATTTGCCAGTGATGGAAGAGCAGGTGATAGATTACTAGAATCCCTTTTTTATGAAAACGATACAGTGGAAATCTGTAGACCACCAGATCCTGCCAAAATGATTTTTGCCTAAATTAAAAATGGAATTGGTAATATAGTAAGCAAATAAAAATGCCGACTGAAATTCAGTCGGCATTTTTAATAGTATCAAATATTATTTATTTAGAAAGTCACATCATAAGTGCCGGCCGTTACGGCAAGCGTCATAGGTCCTGAGCCTGAGTTTCTTGTAAGTGTACCAGAGAATGTGCCTACTACCTTAGTAGCATTTATTGTGCTTATAGTAGAAATCTGTGAGTTTGCCACTGGAGGGTTCTCTACCGAGTATGTGCTCCCTGCCCCATCATTGTAAGTAAATCCTACAAACTTAGAAGTATTAGTAGCGGTAGGCGTGCTGTAGTCACCCGTGGTTATGGTAGACGAAGTAAAACTTCCATAAGTAAGACCAAATACTTTTGAACCGTTATTTACAGGTAGAGTTTCCATTCCGCCTACAAACAAACTAGAGGGTGTACCAGGCGTATTTGTTGCAGATAAAGAAGCATTGAACTCATGCGCTACTCCGGCAATAGTACATTTAAGAAAGGATGTGTTTGGTGGTGGTGGTCCTGCCGTTACCGGAATTGTAATCGTGCAACTTACCGTAGCCACACCCGTAGCAAAGTTAGTACTGCCAGCAGCTACCGGCGTACCACTAGCCCTGAAGGTGACATCCTGGTCTGGTCCTGTAGCAGCAAAAGTGCCGCTTGCAGTAAGGGTTATACCATTATTAGCAGCCGTGGTGATAGTATAAGTACCCGCGGTGGTCACATTGGCTTTTATCACGACTGTATTTACGTTAGGATCTAGCGCGGTGCCAGTTTGGTAAGTTCCATTAATAACAGGAGCTGTACAAGCATTGGGGTTACCATTAAAAACATAAACGGCTGTTCCAGAGCTGCTGCCACCTCCGCCACTTCCACCTACTGTAACGTTAAAACTGCAAGAGACTGCACCTGCCTGGTAAGTAAACGATCCTGAGGCCGTAGGCGTACCATTTGCAAATAATTGAATAGGCTGTGCCCCCAGCGTAGTGAATGTACCACTGCCACTAAAGATAAGGCCATTGCTATTATTAGTATTTACTACATAAGTTCCCAGTTGCAATACATCTACCATTACGGTTACAATATTACTAGGGTCAGCCGCTGTTCCTGCAGTGTAAGTTCCTCCTACAGTAGCGCCGGTGCATGCATTAGGCGTACCGGTAAGTGTAAATATAGCGGTACCACTTGTAGAACCACCGCCAGAATTGAGCCCTTCTACACTATACTCTTTTTGGCAAGCTGTAAAACCAACTACCAGTAGTAAGGCTATGAAAATTTTTGTCATAAAACGATACATAGAATTGTATTATGTGAATAAAATAGTGAGCAAAGGTAAGTAGGATTTCCAGCTAAAGGCAGAAGTGGCAAAAAATTCTGAATTTTAAAGGCTGCCCCTTATGTTATACTACAAAACTTCCGTAATAATTACCAGATTGCATAAAGAAAGTGTAAGATATTACTTACTCCATCGGCTTTTACAAAAATGATGCCTTCTAATAACATATCCTCAAGCTATTTTATTGTGCAGGCTCAGTGCATAAAACCTTATTTTTGAAAAAAATTGATATATGAAAAGAGAATTGTCCGGCTGGTTTAGCCCCTCCTTGCAAAAAGAAATGCCCATTGCCGCCTATGGCGATTATGGCTTTGCTTTATTACTGGTGCCTACTGCCGCGGCAGATTACCTGGAGTATGAGCGTTTTCAGTTGATGGATGCACTGGCACCTCACATAAACAGTGGCAAAGTGAGGGTATTTTCTGTAAACAGTATCAATAATGAGAGCTGGCTAAATAATGAGATGGCAGGAGAGCATAAAGCCATTCGCCAGAACCAGTTCAATAATTACATCTTTAATGAAGTAGTGCCATTTATAAAGACGAACACTTCGCAAGATACACCCATCATTACCTGCGGCGCTTCCTTTGGAGCTTTGCACAGTATGAACCTTTTTCTAAAACGCCCGGATCTTATTGATGGCGTTATAGCCATGAGCGGGGTGTATGATCTTACAGACTATACAAAAGGGTTTTATGACGACCAGGTGTATTTTAACTCGCCTTGCCATTACGTGCCCAACCTGGAAGACGACTGGTACCTGCAACACATCAGAAAAAGCAACCACATACATATACTTACCGGCAGCGGCGACTATGAAGACCC
>JBBKWE010000214.1:0-4407 GCA_037968795.1 Ferruginibacter sp. | reverse complement strand
GTCTTTTGGAGCAAATGCCATAGTGTAGCTGCGTTTTTTTAATACAAAAAAATAATACAAAATAAAAAGAGCGGAGGTAATAAGAAAGGTAGAAATGATGAGAATAATACTAGATGAGTCCATGATAGTAGATTTAAATGATTAATTACCTGTGCGGCCAAATCAATAATCCTCTATTCTTACGTACAAAAACAAAGAGGATATATCCGTTGTATGTTTATACTCCCAATTTAATGTAATTATGACAAGTAGCAAAAAATCTTAATGGGTTATAAATGATAGCAATAGATATTCTTAGGAAAAAGCTGATAGGTGCTGCAGGTAGTGGAAAGATCTAGAAAATTTATTGCCTATTGAACCGGGTCTTTTGGGCAGAACGGAGGGCAAGGATTTGCATGGTCATAAACGCCCGGAGTTTTAGTATTTTCTGCATTGTTGTCAATAATTAGCTGACCATTTTTAATTCCGACAGCAATTATTTTAATAATACAATGATCAAAGTCACCAGTTGTAGTGGAGACTGTACCACTTTGTCCCAAATAGAAAGCTACTTTATCTGGTTTGCCTGCAATACTGGGATTATTGTTAATGATAGAATCTAAATGTCTGGCTTCAAAAACAAATCCTGTAAGAGTCTCTTTCTTAACAGCTTCCTTTCCAGACTCACCCTTGTGGGTTACTTGAAGGAGGTTGTAATCCTTCAATTCTTTTATATATTTTTTGCTTCTATCCAATCAATTGGCCTGCTTTCTAAAAGCTGGAGCCGAAGCTTTTAAGAATTCAAAAGATGCTGTCTCTTTTTTCAAAACGGAGTCGGGTTTTAAACACAAAAAATAGTAAGAAATTAAAGCGGCTGCAGTAAGCAGGGATGTACTGAAAATGGGCACAAACAATGATTTTGATTTCACAATTATTTTTTTAAAATAGACTGCCTTCTGCAGATTGGAAACCTCAATGAAATACAGAAACGGGAATTACAAAAGCTGAAGAAGCTATCATTTTACAGTTTTCTATTCAGAATTTTATAAGGAAACAGAATCCTCTATAACATAAGGCGGACAAGGGTCTGCGTGGTCAAAAATGGATGGCAGCCGGCTCACAGCATCATCAGGATATACCATATTTGTAAGAAGTTGGTGTTCTTGCATTCCTACAGCTATTAATCTAATATTACCCTGTTGTCCTTTAATGTGCCATGGTTTTCCGGTTTTCCCGTCCTGGCCTATAAAAAATACAACTTTATCAGGAGTCCTGCCACTATGGTTGTCTGTAATAATTTCTTTTAAATCAGCTGCTGAGAATGCAAACCCTGTGAGGGACTGTGTGGTTTTTTTTGTGCCTGATTTTTGATCAGCAGGCAGGTGCGATACCTGCAAAGGCTTGAAATTGAGGTATTGATTTCTCCAGTCTGATGCTACACCCCAATCAATTCTTGTATCGGTCTCCTTATCGGGCTTTTCAAAATTGAATATGGTGCCCCTTTTTAATAAAAATCTATTGTAAATAAGAAACAACAAAGCTGTAATTAGAAAAGTGGAAATAATGAGAATAAGGCTTGTACCAAGTTCCATGATATGAAGTTTAGTTAAAAAAAGGTGCTACAGTCAGCACATTTAAATCTGCAGAATATTTAGAATGCAGGCTCCTCCGGGCAAAACGGCGGACAAGGGTCTGCCTGGTCATAAATAGAAGCCTTCCCAGATTTGCTGGCATCATCAATAAGTAAAGTTTTTCCTTGCACCCCTACGGCGATGATATTGATAATGCCATGAAGAGACCCGCCAGTGCCACCAGCTATTCCTTTTTGGCCAAAATAGAAAATTATCTTATCCGGGTTTGTACCACTCCTGTTATTGTCTATAATTTCTCTGAGATGCTCGGATTCAAAAACAAAACCCTGTAAGCTTTCCTCTACTTCCTGCCCCCTGCCAGTTGCCGATTTATGCAGCACTTGCAGTGGCCTAAAATTCGTGTATTGAGATTTAAAGTTTTTTGCCTGCTCCCAGGTTATTCTTCCGCTTTCCCATGTATAATCTGTGTTGTTTTTAAAAGCAACAGTATTTCCCTGGCTACCTACAGATACCTCCGTTCCTTTTTTGCCTATAGAAACAGAAGTGTTTCCTATAGAAAGGGTATTGCCATTACTTAGAAAAAAGAAGTAGAACAAAATGAAGAACATAGATGTAGTAAGAAAGGTTGCCACAATCGGAAGAAGGGTTTTACTAGATTTCATGATTGTTATTTTGAGTGAAAAAAAGTTGTACTGTCTATAAACAGAACCTGCAATCTGCTAGTGAGATTAGATGAGGATATTGATAATATTTACTTATACTACGTTAATATATAATAAAATTAGCATTAATGCCTTATAAATTTCTGTGCTTAAAGAAAAACTGCAAATTGTTTTTCTACATTATACTCTTTTGATGCACAACTCAATTTGCAGGAATAAGAACTGTAAATGTAGTTCCTTCTCCTTTTTTTGTTTCTACGTTTAATTCTCCGCCGTGGGTCTTCACTATATCATATGCCAGGCTTAGACCCAGCCCAGTTCCTTCCCCCGTAGGTTTTGTGGTAAAGAAGGGCTGAAAGACCTTGTCAATCACATTTTGAGGAATACCATTAGCATTGTCCTTTACAGATATCTCTATTTGATTATTGAGTTTTTTTGTTGATATAGAAACTTCTGGTTCATAGTTTTGGTTTGCTTCATCATTTGCAACAGTTGATTGTAATTTCTGATTGCAAGCATAAAATGCATTGGTGATAAGGTTTAAAAACACTCTGCCCATATCTTGCGGCACTACTTCTATCTTGCCAATGCTTTTATCAAAATCTGTGATCAGTTTGGCATTAAATGATTTGTCTTTTGCCCGCAGACCATGATAAGCAAGTCTTAAATATTCATCTGCCAGGGCATTTATATCTGTTGGTTCTTTGCTGCCTGCGCTACTGCGGCTGTGTTGCAGCATTCCTTTTACAATAGCGTCTGCCCGCTTGCCATGAAGGCTTATTTTTTCAGAGTTCTCTTTTATGTCTATTGCGATTAATTTTATTTCTTCCAGATTTCCTTTTTCTACTTCATTCGCTATTTCTTCACTTAGCTCTTTATTTATTTCACTAAAATTATTTACGAAGTTGAGCGGGTTTTGAATCTCGTGTGCTATTCCAGCAGTGAGTTCCCCCATTGATGCCATTTTCTCAGCATGTATGAGTTGCTTTTGTGTTTTGCGAAGTTCTGTCAGTGCATTTTCTGCCTTTGCCCTTTCTGTATCTGTTTCTTGTTTTTGCGTGGCCAAAATACTGTAGGCTTTCTTCTTGTGCTTTGTATTCCTTACCATTATAAGGACAATAATTATAGCCATGGCGCCTATGACAGATGAGGCCAGCAAGAGTTTCTTTTGGTCATTCTTTTGCCGGGTGAGCAGATTTACTCTGTTCTGAATCTGGGACACTTCAAAATCTGTCCGGAGATCTGCCATTTTTTTATAGCCGGGAAGGTTATTTAAACTGTCACGATATTGAACATAAAGCTTATAATATTGTAGAGACTGATCTGCATCGCCCTTGACCTCATAAAGCATGGATAATTTATTGCTGGCATTGGCTATTTGTTCTACAAGATTAAACTGTTGACCCAGCTTAAGGCTTCTGTTAGCATAGTTTATGGCTTCGGTAATTTGGTTCTTTTCTTTATAAATATCTGCCAAGGCAAGAAGATAATCGCAAACGGGATAATAATCCTCATTTGCCTCAAGAATTCTTATCGCCTCTTTTATGTCTCTATCAGCCTGCGAAAAATTTCCTTTGTATCCTTGCAGTATTCCGAGGTTTCCCAGGAAATATCCTATGTATCTGCTGTCAGCTAAGTTCTCGAAAATTATTTTTGCTTCTGTGAGGTACAGAAACGCACTATCATCTACTCTGGCTTTTAGCATTTCGTCACCTGCATTAAAAAGTGTAGCTGCCAGATTAGAAGAATCATTGGAGTTTCTTAAAGTAGTGATTGCTTTTCGGTAGTACATACTAGCAGTAGGATGATTATCTGCGACCGAATATATATCTGCAATGGCACTATAAGAGTCTCCTTCTGCTTTTTTGTCTTTCTGCTTTTTTGCCTAGCGGCAAATGCAAATGCCCAGAACCTCGTCCAAAACCCCGGCTTCGAGGAACTCACGCCACTCAGCGATTTCGACACCTGCGAATACAACAAATCCAACGAGCGCTTCGACCGGGCGCTGGCCGATTGGAACACCTTCGGTGGCCTCACGCCTGACCTCATCATCTGGCAGGATGGCTGCCGCTACCCACGGCCCCATGGCGGCGACAAGATGGCGGGCATCATCACCTATCACCCGCATTTCGACACGGGCTGGAGCTACGATTTCCATGAGTTTGTGCAGGGGG
>JBBKWE010000213.1:0-5365 GCA_037968795.1 Ferruginibacter sp. | reverse complement strand
CTGCAGAAGTAGCCTGGCAGAAATGTGATTATTTCCATTGCAATCCTGTGGCCGCGGGTTTTGTAAAGCGACAAGAAGATTGGAAGTATAGCAGTGCAATTGATTACAGAGGCGGTAAGGGTTTGTTGGATATTATGCTTTTGGATCCAATGATAATGTGATACGCAGCACAGATACGCTAGCACGCAGAAGCGAGGCTGCATATCTGCGCTAAATAAAAGTTTAATTCTTTGATCCCATCTGCAAGCAATTTTTTTTATTATCTTTCCCTAATACTGTTTTATGATAAAATTGATAACCTTTTTCTTGAGCTTTGGGGTTCTTTCTGCTGTTTATTCACAAGAAAACTATGAGAAAGACGACGGCACTCCGCTGATTCCTGTATTTTATAATTATTCTACGTTTCCTACTCTGGGGTACGTTTACCAATTCACAAGTTTTTCTGCAAACGACAAATACTGGGGGAAGAATGAATGTGATGGGGGACCCTGTAAAACCAGGTTTTACAAAAAAATTGAATTTTATATTGGTCAGACAAAAATGTATGCCACTGGAGAGTTATTAAAAAAGAAAGGTTATAAAAGCAAAACATTTCGAATTAAAGGGGATATCTCTATTTATTATGCAGAAAATAATCAATTGGCTTATTCCGGGCAGAACGATGAAAACGGTTATGCAAGTAAAGCGACTTACATCATCTATCAGAAAAATGGAGAGAAATTTATTGAGATTCCCGAACTAGGAAGTACTGAAGGTAGTAATACACAGCGAAAAATCCTATACCGTGAGGACGGGTCCGTTTCAGCTGATTTTGAAACCTACAATTCAAGATATAAGTCTGACTTTCCTGGTTCATCATATACACATTTAATACCCGTTAATTCAAAAAACTATGACATGCCCTGGCATTATAATTACATAATGATGCGCCTTTACAATACTGAGCCGTGGTGGAAATACACTGATCATATATCTGTGATCTCTAAAAAAGCGGGCAACATTGATCATGGAAAATTTGGTTCGTATTCCGGCTATAATCATGTGGGCACATATAACCATCCGGAGGGGAAGAATATAACAGGCTTTATACTGCCAGTTGTGGAAGAGAATGGTAACGGATCAGTAGTATATATTAATGATTTATTTAATAATTCGTCCTACTTCTGTATTTATTTTAATGGAAAGTTAGATACTAATTACAAAGTAACTGTACCTGCTATTGATGCAGAAAAATTTATTTCTGACTTGAATAATTCTACAGAGTATCAGCATTTTCATCCACAATATAATTATTTTAATGTGATTAATATCAAATCGAAAAGTCTGGCAACATATTCGGGTTATGGTATTAATTACTCAACTGTAGTACCTCAAACCACACCACGAACATTTATTCGGAATGCGGAAATTGGTTTCTTTGAGAATGGTAAATTAAACGGGCTCGGCTATCGGGTAAGTATGGAACCTATTGACCCTACTTTTTTAGTGGCACAAACTGGTAACCCGACATATAAAATTTCATATGAATATGGTTTTTTTAAACAGGGAAAATTAAAGAACGGAAAATCACATTCCTCCGGAGGTGATTTTTATGGGGATTTATGGAACCCTATTGACATTCCGGGAATAAAATCTGCACTTAGAAATAAAAACCGACTTCTCTATCCTGTTGCTGAAAAATCAATATCCTTTAAATCCCTGAAAGCGGATGGTATCACACGGGTTTATATTGGTGCTATTGAGCGCTGGGCTACATTAACGAGCGTGGATTTGATAAATAAAACACTTAAAATTAAAACAGAGGCTGGAGAAGTTGCTGTTATAGCGTCAAAGGACAAACCTCACTTGAGTACAATTACAAGTGACAAGAATATATTGCAGACTTGTAAAGCTTGCAATGGAAAAGGAGAATTGTTATACACATCATCCCGAACGGAATATGTTCGCAGAAGTTCTACGCACAAGGGCTTATATTATGACCACTATTATTCTTATTCTTACCCTAAAACTGTAAAAGAATCTTACCTGGGAGCTTGTAATGTTTGCAAGGGAAAAGGGAAAAAAGAGTATAAAAATCTTGATGTAGTTTATCTGTTAACGCCTATTAGTTTTTAAATGATTTGCTGGGAAAATAAGATTCTTGTTCTGGAGCTGTGGTTTGTATCCATCTAGCACAGCATACCCATATTGGCTCATACTACATCCCCCGTAGGTAATGCTTAACCTATTGTTGCCCTCCGCTGTCTGACCTACCGGCCTAAGACGTTTGCTCTCATACTGGCGCAAGCACCTCACGAAAGCAGAAGGGAATGGTTGCTTTGGCATATGGAAAGAGCGGCACAAAAAACAAGCAATAAAGCTAATTTTCAACTATGGCAGCCAGAGAATCATCCAATTAGCATTATACGCTGCAGAAGTTGCCTGGCAGAAATGTGATTATTTACATTACAATCCTGTGGCAGCGGGCTTTGTAAAGCGACCAGAAGATTGGAAGTATAGCAGTGCAATTGATTACAGAGGCGGCAAGGGTTTTTTAGATATTATGCTTTTAGATCCTATAATATTTTTAACTACCGCACAGATACGCTTGCGCACAAAGGCGAAGCGGCATATCTGCGCTAGATCAGAGCCATTGCTTACAGAGGCGGCAAAGGTTTATTGGACATTATGCCTTTGGATCCAATGATTATTTGGACTGCCGCCTAGATAGGCTTGCGCAAGATAGCCGGGCTGCATATAAGCGCCGGAGTCATAACTTTTCATATTATACACTTATACGAATTGTATATCTACCTTTTTTGCCCGCTGTCTATAATTTTTTTCCCCTTACATAAAGGACAATATTTTGCTAAATAATATTGTGGTGAAAAAGTAGTGTACTTGGTTACGGATTTACTACCATTATATCTAGTAACTAATTCTCTTTTCCATATCTGTGTACCCAATCCTAATTGCGTCTTTTCCCGATACACTAACCCAAAGCCATTACATTGATCGCAAACTTTTGCATTGTGTGTTATTTTGGTATCTACGTAATTATTTATTTCACTTACAGGTTTCTCAATGTAAGCAGCAGGTTCCTCTGATGCACTAAGAAAAATTAAGTAACGGTCTTTTACCGTTATAAAATAATAGGTGCCGCCAGGAGAACTGCCGTATGGGCTTTTCCATTGCAATATATGCCCTGCCATACTTCTTGCTAAAAGCACATCCTCTCCTTCTTGCATCTTTTTAGCTTTTGCGGCATCATCGTATCCTTTCTGTATTGCTTGCAGTTTTGCCCTTTTATCTGCAGAAGCTAGCCAGGCTTCTGAGGCTAATTTGGCATTAGTGGTTACAACTGCTAGTTCTTCTTTGTTTGCGATCTCACAGTCGATTCCTTTTTGTGATAATAATTTATTGTAAAATTCAGTAGCGTTCCATTTTGCCGCTTCACTATGTTTTAATGTTAGCGCTCCACCTGCATTCTTTTCAGAATAAAAGCCTGTCACGTTGCCATCAAGGAATTTACCATTTTGTTCTACAGTAATTAATGACCAAGGTGATATTTCTGATTTAATTTGAGTTCCGCAGCCGTTTAGTTTATCATTGATAAGTTTTCCCTTTAGCAACTGCACATTTTCTTGTAGCTGCCAATGCTGCCCCCTTGAAGTTACCACACCTATAAAAAGCCGAACCTGCTGCTCATTTTTTGACAAAGGAAATTTTGCCATAATAACACCGAGCTCTTCAGTAGGGACCTGTTCTATTTTTCTGTAAACAGCAGCAGGAGCAAATAACATAGCTTTTTTTAAATAACAGACCCCGGTAGGTGTTTTATTTAGCAAGCTTCCATAAAACAGCAAATCATCATACTCACTTAGAAAGTAAACGGTACTATCTTTTGACCCTCGATAAAGGTATCCTTCTTTAGATATGTCATTGAAAACTAAATTACTTTTTACAAAGTCATCAGATTTGTTTCCTGATTCAAAATAGGATTTAGGAAGTTGTATTTCCCGCGTCATAAACAGTTCATCGTTTGCCCACAATCCTTGCTGCAAAACTTTGTTTGATTTTGAAGTAAGTATACCTATTCCCGTTCTTGCGCTATTTTGAAAATAACCTTTATAGGTACTGCCATCTTCATAAGTAACAGAACCAAATTTCATATTTAAAAACTGGTGATCTATTCTTCCCTTCGCTGTGATGATTTTTTTCTCATTAGGTTTATACCGTAAAGTTGCTAAACCTTCAACAGCATCATGTACTATACTTGTGTAGCTTTCTACTTCCTTGCTAGGATAACTTACTGCTGAATACTTTCCTTCAAGAGGACCGTAATAGTCAACCCAGCCTGAGGTGCTCTTAAGAACCCCGCTGAAATGCAATACACCGGTAGCTCCTTTAATGTTATTGAAATCGACTGGGTTTACGGGCACATAAAACTCTGTGCCGTTTTGATGTTCATATTTTACAAAAACAGTATACTTTTCTCCAGTAAAGGTTTTTCCTTCATCAGTAACCTTGCCCTCATAATAGTCATAACGAGTAACAAACCAGGTAAATTCTTTGAAGCCCAATAGGCTAGTGCTGTTCTGTTCATTCCCATCTGCCAGATATTTAAAAACGAGCATTTTCCCTTCTCCATCTCCCTTTTTTTTATCCAACTTCCCATATCTCAATGCACTGTAAGCAAATGGGCTAGTCATTTCGCCCTTATGATAACGGGATGTTTTAATATTTTTTGTAACAGGGTATAAATTTTTGTCCTTATTCTGAGCGATAGAAGGTATGCTCAATGCTATTAAAAGGATGGAGCCTATGATACATTTAGTTAATTGAATCATCAGGGAAGAAATTTTATAAAATAATTCTCTGAAAGTAGTCTTTAAATAGAAAAACTTCGTACTGCATTTGTACCATATTTAACTTTATAAGCTTGCGTTATAAATAAGTTGAAAATTCTGATTTGATGAGTGGTTGCCCTATGGCCGCTGGCTTTGTAAAGCGACCAGGAGATTGGAAGTATAGCAGTGCAATTGATTATAGAGGCGGCAAGGGTTTGCTGGACATTATGCTTTTGGATCCGATGATAATGTGAGTGGCAGCACAGATACGCTAGCACGCAGAAGCCACGCTGCATATCTGCGCAAGAAACAGCAGCACAGATACGCTCTCGCACAGAAGCTGGGCTCAATATCTGCGCAAGAATCAACGACTGTTCCTCTTAAGCGGCTCACTTGATGCCACGATTAAAAACCAGGTATCCAACCAGAGGGTGGCACCCCTTATTACACGCCCACACACAAGCTAAATAATGTACTAGATTTGTTGCATGGCACAACAATTAATAAAATTTCGCTATCTCTTTTTTTTACTATTC
>JBBKWE010000212.1:0-8497 GCA_037968795.1 Ferruginibacter sp. | reverse complement strand
GCCTTTGGCGAGCATGTTATAGGAGAAGAGGTAGAAGAAGCTATGAAACTTGCCTGTGATAAGCACGGCGCTTCTGTTACAGAATTTACCATAGCCCCATTTGTAAGTAGCAATGAGGGTAAAAGTTATCATGAGTGGTTTGTAGAAATGGAAAAAGTACCAGACGACATTACTGCCTTCGTAGAAGATCTGGATTATAATTTGCAACAGAAGAATTCCTACTATAATGATCTTGTCTCTGGTAAAATACTAAGTCCTTTGCATCTAACACTTTTGCAGAAAAATGCCTTTATAGATTATATGCGGCAGGAAGGAAAGCTAGGCGGGCAAAATAAGGTGGCCCGGCTTAGTAATGACAGAAAGATTGCGGACAAGCTTTTAGCTTTTACGCAGAAGCCCAGCGAGGCGGCATTGTAGAAATTTTCACATCAAATCCCTGATACATTGCGTAAATTGCGGCTCATTTTGATGTATTGTCGCCTACAACGAATCCGTCTAAAACAGAGTATACATGAGCAAAAGCAATAAGAAGAGAATAGCCATAATGGGCTCCACAGGATCTATAGGAACCCAGGCCTTAGAGGTAATTGCTGCTAATAAAGATTTGCTAGCTGTAGAAGTTCTTACTGCACAGACTAATGCGACTCTGCTTATAGAACAAGCATTGCGATTTGAACCCAATGCAGTGGTGATAGGTGAAGAAAGTAAATATGAAGAAGTAAAAAACGCCCTGGCCAAAACCGATACTAAAGTTTTTTGTGGAATAAATGCACTGCAGGAAGTAGCTGACTTTGATACCTACGATGTAATGCTGGCAGGTATTGTGGGTTTTGCCGGCCTCAAGCCGACCATGCAGGCGGTACTCAAAGGTAAAGTGGTAGCACTTGCAAATAAGGAAACACTTGTAGTGGCGGGCGATATCGTAATGCAGACTGCATTAGAAAATAAGGCACCTATACTGCCTGTAGATAGTGAGCATTCTGCCATTTTTCAATGCCTGGTAGGAGAAAGCAGAAACCCTATAGAAAAAATAATACTCACCGCTAGTGGCGGACCTTTCCTGGGAAAGAAGCCCAACTACCTGGTTAATGTAAAAAAAGCACATGCGCTGGAGCATCCTAACTGGGCCATGGGCGCTAAGATCTCTGTAGACTCTGCTACCCTTATGAATAAAGGGTTGGAGATGATTGAAGCCAAATGGCTTTTCAATCTGGAACATGACCAGATAGAAGTGGTAGTACACCCACAGAGTATTATTCACAGCATGGTACAGTTCAGAGATGGAAGTATGAAGGCGCAGATGGGCCTGCCAGATATGAAGCTACCTATTCAATATGCGCTCGGTTTTCCTAATAGGATAAAGAATAATTATCCTCGCTTAGACTTCAGGAAATATCCGCAACTCACTTTTGAGGAACCAGATTATAAAACTTTTAGAAATTTGGTTTTAGCCATAGAGGCGCTGCGACTGGGAGGCAATGCAGCTTGTGTACTTAATGCCGCAAATGAGATAGCTGTGTGGGCTTTCCTTAAAAATCGTATTGGTTTCTTAGACATTACTGCCGTTGTAGAAAAAACTATGGAAAAAGTGGCCTTTGTAAAGAAACCAACCTTGGAACAATATTTTGAAAGCGATGGCGAGGCTCGTACCTTCGCCGCCTCTCTAATGAAGCTTTAATTTTTTTTATAAAATACAGTATAGCTCGGTAAGGTGAAATATTTACCGTAGCAAAAATCAAAACATTAAAATTTGCAAACTTTTCTTCTCGCTATAAATTGGTCTAGTGTAGGCCTGAAGGCAGCACAATTATTATTATCCCTTTCTATCCTGGTGATATTGCATGAATTTGGGCATTATATCACAGCAAAATGGTTTAAATGTAGGGTAGAAAAATTCTACCTGTTTTTTGATCCCTGGTTTTCTATATTCAAAAAGAAAATAGGCGATACCGAGTACGGTATTGGGTGGCTACCGCTTGGAGGTTATGTAAAGATTTCGGGCATGGTAGATGAAAGTATGGACAAAGAAGCCATGTCTAAGCCACCTCAACCTCATGAGTTTCGTAGTAAGCCCGCCTGGCAGCGATTAATCATTATGCTAGGAGGTGTTACCGTAAACATCATTCTTGCTTTCATAATCTATGCTATGATTCTCATGGTATGGGGAGAAAAAAAGATTGATGCGAATTCGCTTAAATATGGTATCACCTTCAATGACCCGTTATTTAAAGATCTTGGTTTTGTAAATGGAGATAAGATCATCGCCGTAGATGGCAAACCGGTAGAAGATTTTACTGACGTTTTGAAGAAATTACTTCTGGTAGATGAGTCTGTAACTGTAGTAAGAAATGGCAACAACCAGGAGATAAGCATGCCCGTAAATCTTATAGGAAAACTGGTAGAACGTAAGAAGTCTGCTCCTGGTCCGCTTCTAAGCCCACGGGTGCCCGTAATAGTGATGAATGTAGATGACACAGCGCAGGCATACAAAGCAGGATTAAGAAAAGGAGATGTGATAAAGACAATCAACAATGTACCAACGGCTTTTAATGATAATTTTAAAATAGAAATGGAAAAGTTGCACAAAGGCGATACAGTTATGCTTCAAGTGCAGCGGGGAGATTCTATGGCAAGCCTTACCACAGTTTTGCCGGATAGCAGTGTAATAGGTTTTACACAGGCCAACAGCTTTGAGGAGTTTGATAGCCTTGGCGTATTTAAATATACAGTTACGAAATATGGCTTTCTGCAGGCTATACCAGCCGGCGTACGCAGGTCTGGGCAAGAACTTAAGTTCTATATAGATCAGTTTAAGAAGATTTTATCTCCCAGTACAGGTGCCTACAAAGGCGTGGGTGGTTTTAAGGGAATGGCAAATATTTTCTCCGGCACAGAATGGAATTGGGAACACTTCTGGACCATTACGGCTTTCTTTAGTATTATACTAGCCTTTATGAATTTGCTGCCCATTCCTGCTTTGGATGGTGGACACGTTCTATTTACCCTCATAGAAATGATCACCGGTCGCAAGCCTAGTGAGAAGTTCCTGGAATACGCACAGGTAGTAGGTATGATCATATTGCTTGCACTTATGCTGTATGCAAATGGAAATGACTGGTTTGGATGGGGCAGAGGGAAGTAGCGATTTTTGCTACAGATTTTAATTGAACGTACACAAGCTAAAATCATTCCTAGATCTTAACAATCTTTTGCCCTTATTTAGAATTTCATTAAGAAAAAAAAACACGGAGCCCATTTAGATGCAAATCTAAATGGGCTTTTTAAGTTTATTATGATTGCAGCAGACCGCAATGGATTGCCACTCATAAATATTATAAAAAATGATTAACCGTTTATAATGTCTTTTATTAAAGGGTCAGGCAGGATAGTACTTTTAGGATAGGATGATGATATTGTCATTCTCTATTTTTTACACAAACTAAAACATACTATCATGAAAAAGTTAACAGCATTACTCGCAGCATTTTTATTCATAACAACTTTTAGCGCTTTCGCTTTTCCGGCAGAAAAGGTGAAAGAAGAAATAGTTCTTGCGCTCAAAGAAGATTTTAACCCTACTTCTGCTATAAGCTGGCAGTTTGAGAATGAACATTATGTAGCCACTTTCCAAGAAAAGTCGGTAAAGATGGTTGTGGCCTACGATGAAGCAGGTGAATTGATAGCGGCAGCTAAATATGTATCATTCGCCTCTTTGCCCACCAGTATTAAATTAGCTATCAATAAGCGATACACAGATGCTACAATTAGCTCAAGCGTTATTGAATTGCTTAATGCAGGATCCACCTCTTATTTTGTTACAGTCGTACATAAGAATAAGCTCTTAAAGGTAGAAGCAACGCCCGGGGGCTATTTAAGCGTGGTAGAAAAAAAGAAAATCTAACGAAGGGAAATAGTTTAGGTGGAAAAAGGCGGTCTCTAAGAGTTCGCCTTTTTTATTCTTGCACCTCCTGTAGCAAACCTATCATTACAATTAAATATTCTGGAGATTCTGATTCGTCAGGGTTTTGTTTGTAGAATTCCTGTAGCGCTTTCCTGTAATACTTTAGTGCTTCTTGATTGTCCTCTTTTACAGTATACAAATCCCCTTTAAGCGACAGCGCATCAATTGAAGTTGGATTCTTTTGCAATAATTTATCAGCATACATCATACCCTTATCTGCATCACCTGTATGCCAGTAGTATCTACCACTCTTGATTAAACCGGCTTCACTATCGGTAACGGAGGATGGCATACTTTCGTTTCTTATTTTTAGGACGATTGGTTGGCTTTTATCTTTTTCAACAGTGGAGACAATTTCATAGGTCCCGGGCTTTATTTTTTTCATCTCCTCAGGTCCAATACCGAAATAGGCCGTGACATATCCGGTTTCATTAAGTTCTGCTATATCATCTGTGGCAGGTATGAGCATTGACTTTACTTGCACTTGCTGGGCTCTTCCGTTGCTCTTGCTTATCATCTCCCATTGTACCATAGAGGACCATGATTTTCCTCTAGTACCCACCACGATGGTTTCTACTTTTTTCTTGCCGGCTTCCAGTAATTTTTTTTCAGTGTTATATTCTTCCTCAGTTATTTTATTTTCCCTCAAAAGCGCTTCCAGTGTATTTAATCTTCTGTCGGCAGCCATATTCCAGTTTGCATTTTCTTCTGCCATCGGATTGGTTAATGAAACAGTAAGCAGGAGAGGTTCATCCTGGTATACTATAGCGGAATCTTTGTAGTCTGCTTTCAATACAATACTGGCAGACTGCGATATCCCTTTCCCTGAATACAGGAAAAGTAGCAAGATGATTAATATATGTTTTATGTGCTTCATCAACTTCTTTTTAAATTATCCACTTTTTCGCAATTGACGCTAAAAAGATAATTACTCGATCATATTTACCCCATTCTCCCACATTATCGGTTACCGCATTGCTTAGGAATTCCTCCTGCACCCGACACCCGAATTTGCCCTTTGCAATTGCCACGGTTGTTTGCCGCATCGCGAAAGCGCTGCCCACCTGCATTATAACCTGTGCCAGCATCACTAGTGCATAAGGTTGTGCCCGGACTTTCTGGCATTCTTACTACTCGTGTACCCGTATTGTCGTACCGCATTACGCAAGACAGGTTTCCGCTTCTTAGGCCATTAATGGCATCGTGTGGCTCAGCTAATGCTTTATTTGCTTCACCATGGTGGCATACATTATTTCCATGCAATAACTCATGCGCAACCACTGTTGCTAATTTACTGGCATAGACTAACCTATCCCTGGCGGCTATCCTCCTGTTTACCAGGTTCACCACTCTTCGCACCTTTGTAGTATAAACTCTTATCTCAATTTCAGCATTAGGGACAGTGGGGTTTCCGGTAGAAGAGTGAGCCTCGCCCAGCAGACTGGAATGATCACCCTTGTCTATCAGGTGGAGACCTCTCTGTGTAATTTTTAGATGGGTAGTTTTATTAAAATTAAAATTCACATATCGCTTCGCATCAGAAATATACTGAGCTTCTGAAATTTTATGAACATCTAATTCAGACACTGTGCTATATAAGCTGGTGATTAAATTATTACTTTCATTCCTTATAAAAATATCTTTTACCTGGTGATTGAGCCTCCTGTGCGCTACTCCCGCGGTTGTAATGATTTTGAATCCACGGTATTCTTCATATGTAGTAAATCCATCCCCTTTAAAATTATCCCCTTTTGGATTATCGTCTTCGTCTATATTATTTTTTTCAGGATCGGAAACCCTTACGCCACCTAGTGCAGACCAGCCCCCATCTGCTATCCTGTTCTCATCAATATCACGCGGGATGGTAACCCTATTATCTTTATATTCTGTTTTCTTTTGTCTTTTCATAGGGTGCGTCACATCTGTCTTTTTCACCGGAATGGATATGTAAATGGGCTTGCCCTCTAGCCTTCGTCCTTTATTCACATTGGCAAAACTTCGTAGAAAACCATACGAGCCATAATCTCTTGAAAAAACGGAGATCGCATATTTTTTCTCAGGTCGCTTTGTTCTCGCTTGCTGGAACAGGCCGGTCGTATCGCAATCTGCTCCCCTGGCCTTTTCTCCATCCCAGGCCTCGTGTCCTTTTTCATCTTTTAAATGCAGATCTCGGCACTCATCTGCTTCTTTAGGAATTGGCGCATTAAGGCAAACCCCTTTTTCTGTAGAAACGTCCATCAATTCAAAATAATGAATCCTGCACATGTGTGCCAGGGCAGGTTGCCAGCCGCCATCATAGTACATTAATTCTGAGGTTAAATCAATACTATTATTTTCTTCTGGCAACCAGGAAGGAGGGGGATGACTGAGTTTCACGCCGGGTTGGTAGATTTTTAAAATAAAAATTTTAGATTTCTTCTCAGGGTCTCGTCTATTACCTGTGGCGTTATTTACTTTCACTCTTATTTTTACTTCTATCAGCTTTTTACCTCCAGGCATTCGCATAGGCGCTTGATAAATCACATACTGCCCATTTTTACTCAATACAAATTTCCCGCCTCCGGAAATGATAGACCATTCCCAGTTAATATTATCAGGATAAGTTTTCTTACCACCCGCTGTAGAGCAATTGTCTGAATTGCAATTAAACAAAAAGTCATCGGGGTCCGTCTGATCTTGTGTTTTGAGTACAATCCATTGGCCCAGTACCATCTTATCTGCATCTTTTACAGCAGGTACAGAAATGACCGGGATAGCAAGATTGTCACCAGGCTTCCATGTGGGACCTGCAACCTGGCAACTGCCATCCACCTTAGCTACTACTGGTTTCGCAAGCTTATCTGCTGCGCCGCCGGTTACCGTTACTATGTACTTGTCAGGAATGGTTTTTTTCCTTGTGGTTTTTATGGTTATTGTTTTTATCACAGGAGCATCAAGTACCGGCGAGCCATCATCTATAGTGGTAAGCGTAATAGTAGTAATGAAAGTGGTGTCTGCATTTACTTTTGGCAGCGGTACATAAGGCGGTTCAAAAATCACCTGTTCGCCTATGTCGTTTTTTTCATTTTCGGCCCCACATCCCAGTTTTAGAAATCTACCCGGACCAACAGTTATTTTCCACTCAAACTTTACTTTCCCTTCTACAAGTACTGTTTTTTCACTCCTTGTATCTGGGCAAGGATTTAGCGGGTTGCATTTGATCTTAACCAGGTCAGCATCAGAACCCTCCGCTTGCAGTGCAATAAAATCATCCCTGTATATTGTAGAGCTGGTAGAAGTGCCTGCCTTGAAAGCTTTTAAACCGCCTACCATTTTGGGGTCGCCTTTTTCTTCTACTGTAGGTGCACAAAGAACTTCTTTTCCAATAGGTACGTCTGGCACTTCTTCATTGCAGGCAAAAGTGCAAGTGGTACCATCACTACAAGTTATTGTTCCTTCCAGGAATATCGTATAGGCTCCCTTTTTCTTTAGATTCACATTTACAGCAGATGCATCAGATTTGCCCACTATTTCGGCCACGTCTTTTCCACTGGCAGCTATTGACCATTTATAAGTAACAGGACCTACGACGCAAGGCACCCTTGTGTTTCCGGAACCCGCTGAACCAAGACAAGCAGCATTAAGCTTAACACTATAACTGATCGCGGCGTCTTTTTTTACGCCTGTTATAATAGAACAACTAGCCATACATTCACAGCTGCCGCTGCCTCGCTCGGGGTTTGTGGGGTCTTGTGGGTTTTCCGGGTTTGGAACCGGCATTTTATCTCTCCGGGGTGGCAGATCAAGGTCTACAACTACCGAAAAGCCTCCGGCTGCAATACTTATCGCCGGGCAATGAATGGCGAATGTTCCATTTGCACTGTCCGCCGCCCGGGGGTTAATGGGGACAACCTGTACATTTCCGTTAGTCATTGTGACTACATGAGGCGTAAGATTGGTGATAGTAAGTTTAGCAGTTTCCCGCAGGCCATTAAGGCCAGTGACCTTGATGTCAAGGTGTGTATTATCTCCTCTCCTTAAATTCAGTTTACCAGCCGTTATTTGCATATCTACCCCCATTACATTTTCCTCACACTTGGGCTGGTTATTTTCCGTGATTTTTATTTTCTGATTTCCCGTAGCATTTTGCGGGAAGGCTACAAAACAATCTCTTGGCGATTCTGCTACCAGCTCTGCCGCAGTACCACCTATAGTACATTTAGTATTAAGTAGATCGCCATCAAAGCTGCCGCTTACCGGCATGGTAGTGCCCACTAATACATGTGTTGGAGGAATACATTGCGTAGATGGAGGCTTTTGAGTCTGATTGTTTGTAGGTGGAATTGTATACTCTTGCAAGATCTTTGGCTTTCCTTCCTTCTGTAAACTAATCGCACCGGTAAACTGTTTATCAGATCCTGCTACAAATTGAAAATTGTTTTTATCCCCCCTTAAGAATACTGTCTGTTCCAGGATGTTTAAAACATAGTTACCAAGTTGAGTACGGTTTTTTGTTATTTGCTTTTTGTTTTTTCCTTCCGGCTCTGCAGTTACAGT
>JBBKWE010000211.1:0-5020 GCA_037968795.1 Ferruginibacter sp. | reverse complement strand
ACGCTATACCAAAAAGATGCCGGATATGCACCTATTGCAGTAGTGAGGAGTGGAGTGGCGGTAAGTATGACAAACTATCAACTTAGTGCCGCTTTTGAACAATTCGATGGTGGTATTGATGTATTGATAACTGCTTTTTTAGTTGATGACCTCAATTTTGATTGATGTGCACTACTCCTGAAAATTTGGTTTGGCTTGTCGTTGCAGTAATGGAAGAAAGGAACGAAAATAACTGCAACATAGTTTTTTATGAATTAACTCTCCATGCTCAAATATTCTAGATTTCCATTTTCATCTGTGTACACAACCAATAGGTAATCTGTGAGTTCTCTACCAATGGAATAATCAAATATGGCGAACTGTTCTTTACTGTCCGGGTATAAGCCTACTCTTACCAGGTGTAATTTTTCCAGTAAATAATCTGGCTTATCGGCACTTCTGCGATCGGTACCGATTAGATTTTCCAAATCGTCTAAAGCCAGTTCTGCCAGGTGATGGTCAATGTACTGCGGAACGGTATCGCCCATATCATCAAAATCTTTTTGGATGTATTTTTTATTATTAAGATCATGAATACGGATGTTGTCAATAAACCTCCGGACAATGTCTAATCTTTCGGGGTCGAGAGATTTCTTTTCGAAATTTAAATCTACTTGAATAAAGGTACTATGAAACTCAATTTCTGCATCATAATACTCCTCTAGAGCTTCGGAGTCTATGTTTCCAAAATGAGATAAAGTAATTATAGCCATGGTTATAGTTTTGTGGGGGAATTATTTAGAGCTGCTCCGGTTATGTCAAGCCCCGCTGGCAATACGAAACAAAATATTATAGTCACTCTATATTGTCCTCATTTCATTACCCCTCGCATTATGTGTTACTTCTGCAAGTCCGAGTTTTTCCATTAATGGGGGAATATACATTCCAAAGCGTCCACGAAGTCCCTTTTTCATACCATACCAACCAGCAACAGGGTTTTTTTCCGAACGCCCCCAAGCTTCCACAGTTCCTTCTTTTGCAGGCTTCTGTTCGTCTGCACTTCCTAAACCCATCCAATCCCCGTGCTCTTTCAACATTTTATGCAGGTCATTTATACACTCAATATTATAAAATAAAACTGTTTTTCCAACAGTACAAATCAGTACTTCTTTACCCTCTTTTTCTTCTATGTGCATAGTATATTCACTAGTTAAAGGAGGAGTTTTTAAAACCATAGGTTTTTCTTTTGTTCCTATTTTGTATGACATCTTGTAAATTTAATTATTTAATTTTCTGATTAAGTTCTAAATAATGAGAAGCTTTAGCATTCGATGAAATCATTATGGCAAAGGTGACCAACTAACCCTCTTGCAGCTTCTGAGCTATTCCTCATAGGCTCACAATCTAGATGAACTTCAATTATAAAATTCTGTTTTTAGTGTAGCATTAAATGTTTCCAGTTTTTATGGTATCTGTAAGAAGATAGGTAAATCTATTCGCCTGTGTAAATAAAACAAAACTTGTAATATAGAAACAGAAGAAATACCAAAAAGCTTGCATGCAATAAAGTTCTGTTTTAAAATTAAACTATACTATATAAAAAAGCTGCGGAGAAAATAATTTTTCCCCACAGCATCTCTAGTTTTTGCTCAACTCTTTATTCTTTAATCAACTTTTGTACCTGACCATTTGCAAAACGGAAATAGTAAAGGCCGGCTGGCAAACCACTTAGTTCTACCTGTTGCTGTTGTCCGGTTATTAGTACTTTCTTCACTACTACTCCGCTGTTGTTCACTATGGAGATGTAGGTATTTACAAGTTTGTTATCTCCTATACTTACCAGCACATCATTCTTTGCCGGAGAAGGATAGACTTTTATTGGATCTATTCTACCAGAACTTAGCGGTATAATATAAGAATAGTAATAATTACCGCCCGGCGTGTAAATCTTTAACCTATAGTAAGCAGTGCCGGAATAACTTGCATTATCAGACAAAGTGTAATCACTCACAGAAGAGGAGAAGTTCACATTGCCTATGCTGGTGAAATTAACCCCGTTGTAGCTACGTTCTATTTCATACTTCAATACATCTATGCTCGTACTTTTCCACTGCAGTATATTGCTATTATTTGTACGTACCCCAGTAAAATCGTTATAATAAAGAGGTAATACAATATTGTCTGTCCCTATAAAGAACCTGCTAAAGCCAGTAAACGTAGCAGTGAACGTAGTAAACTCTGCATTCTGTGCTACAACCGTTGGAGCAGATACTGTATTAGCGGCAGATGCGCCTCCTATAGAAGCAGCGCTGGTTTTGTATATCTTAAAGGTAGCAGGGTTTGCGCCAGCAAGTTCGGCTGTTGTCATATACAAGGTAATAGTGTAAGAACTCGTAGCAGCATTCGTAGTAGGCGTAATAGCCCATACTTTGTTACTTCTCATACCAAGTTCAAAAGGAGTGGTTACACCATTGCCGGCATTCTCTACAGCAGCAGTTACACAACCAAGGTCTTGTGATGGGTCTTTAATCGTTGCAATTGCTTTATTGTTAACAGATATGAAATTATACTCCGCAGTTGCCGTTGGTGCATTTTCTACCTTGCTATTTCCTGCTACAGTTTCTATACCTGTGCCTGGCTTGAAATGTTTAAACTTGGTGATTGCCCTCGCAGAAGAAGGATAGAAAGAGCCGCTGGTAGGTAAGGCGCAGCCGTCGGTAACAGTTGGATGAATATTATTATCAGTAACCACAGAAGTTCTTAAACCTGCACCTAAAGCATCTGCCCTTGCTCTTATAAAATCAGCGTTTGGTTGGGCGGCTGTATTATCAAAACAATATTGTGTAACAATATTAGATGTACCATCCCAAACAAAAGGCGTACTGAAAATGAATACGTTATCACCAACCGTAGAACTATAGGCAGCATTGGTATAGCATAAGGTAGTGCCGGAAAGAGCATGGAACCCTGACCCCGTAGTTGGAGTCGATGTAGTGTGCCCGAGATTAATATTAAAGTTACTGAATGGTATGTTGCTGTTCTTTTGAAAAACATTAATGGTCAATTCTGTAATGTTACTACCGGCTACCAAACCGGCAGCAGTTAGTTCGCTTGCCAGGTATATGGTTTGCATTTTTGCGTCTGTGCTACCATTTCCCCAGAAAGGTCCAGCATCTATGTTAGTGTTTGAAGTGGAAGAACCAATGAAACTATTTACAGGCGTTGTTGGGGCAACTATTGCTGCATCATTATCTACAATGGTTACAGCCATTGTTGCGTTAGCGCTACCAACGCTAGAACCACCACCAGAAGTGGTAAAGTTTAGGTTTATAGTTTCTGCTGCATCTACTATGGCATCGTCGTACACACGAATAGTAAATGGTTTACTGTCTGTTGTACCATCAGGAATAACAACTGTTTTGCTAAGCACACCAGCAACCAGGATATCAAAATCTTTACTTTCTGTAGCAGTACCAGCAGCAAGGCCTATGGTTACAGTAGCATCAGCACCAGCTGGTGCTCCGTTTATAGTAATAGCTGCTGGGTAATCCGTATAATTTACACAAGTATTAGTAGTTGCGCTTTTTTGTTCTGCAATTGAGATACTTCCCACATTGAAGTTTACTTCCGGGTTTAAATTAGCCGGAATAGTTGCACTAAACAATCCTCTACCGTGTGTGGCAGCCAGTAAAGTTCTGTCACTGCTTCTATACTTCAGCATATCTACTCTCGTTCTTGCAAGACCAGAACTGGTAATTGTCCACTGTGGTGTACCAGCGGTTATATCATCACAACTCCACACCCCCAACTCAGTAGCCGCAATAACCATCTTATGACTGCGGGGATCAAACATGATCCAGCGCACTGGCATATCCGGTAAGTTTCCTGTGATGTCAACAAAGCCGGCACCGGCAGAAGTACCATTGGCACTTACATATATATTATTACCTCCGTAGTTAGAATAACTTACAAGCAAACTGTCTTCATTAGTTGATCTGCTTGCTACACAAGATACAGACCCAGATCGTGGGGTTCCTATGATTACACCAGTATTAGAAGTATTTGCATCATCAACCCTTACCACTCTGCCAGTATTTAAACCAAAATATACACGGTTGGCAGTTTGTTTTGAAATAGTTACATGTGTAACGGTTCCACCTCCGAAATTAACTACGGCCTGCTGAGAACCTGAGGCTGTATTGCCTTGAGGATTGAGCCATCTGAAGAAATTGCCTCCATTATCTCCTCCATATAAATTATTACCATCATAGTCTGTAGGATTAATAAAACTGCCCCTACCATTATTTACCATAGAATTAGGGAAAGTAGCCCCTCCATCAGTAGATATATAATAATTATTGTTGGTGAAAGAAGTAATCTGATGATTGGGGTTCAAAGGGCTGATATGGCAAAAGGCGCCATCACCACCCGAAACCTGGGTAACGCTATTAAGTCCGGAGCTAGTGTATTTATGGCTTCCATTATCCTGGCAGCCATCTAAGAAATAGTTATTTCCTGCTGTAGGATGGATAGCAGTTGCATATAATTGTGTGATGTTTAAACCACTATTTTTTGTCTTATAAGCTGGCTTGTTAGTCCCTGTATTAAAATCAGTAGAATAGTATAGTCCCCCATCTGTTGCAAAAAGTGCTTTATTGGAAGTACCGCCCACATACACAATATTGTGATGATCGGCATGTACATTTTGATCGGCAGTAAAGCCAGCTGCCGATTCATTGCCGCCGATTACCCATGCACTTACCTGGCTCCAGCTAGCACCATTGTTAGTGCTTTTACAAATATCTATGCCCGATACTACCAATGTGGCAGGGTCATTAGGATCTACAGCTGCAGATAAATCATACCAGCCTTGTCCGCCTCCACCTTCTCTGGTAAATAGCGGATAATTGGCTGGATTACTCTGCTGATCTATAATTTGTGGAACGACTCTATTCGTCCAGGTATTTGCGCCGGCATCATATTGCTGAATACTTCTGCAGGCGTTTTGATACAATGCCGGACCGGCAGTCCCTCCTTGCAT
>JBBKWE010000210.1:0-12824 GCA_037968795.1 Ferruginibacter sp. | reverse complement strand
TTAAAAAAGAAACTTATATCCCACTTATGAGGCTTGGTTTTGCTTTCGAAAATTTCCTGAGCTAGGTCGCCGCCTTTAAGGCAGATAAGCCCCGTTGCATCTTCGGGATCTTTAGGTTTAGCTATAAGTGGCTTGCTCCATTGCCAAAGTTTTTCTAGAGGCGCTACCGCTCTGCACACAACGGCATTTACTTTTTTATTCTTGAGGTCCTCCACACGGGAGTGAATGGCAGTTATGTTGTCAAGCTGCAGATCTTCTGCAATGGCCCGCACTACATTTAGTTTTTTATTGATGCTATCTACCAAAGTAAACTGTGCCTGCGGGTAGAAAATAGCCAAAGGCAAACCTGGGAAGCCGCCGCCGGCACCGAGGTCAATCACCTCCATACCTGGAAGAAAGGAAAACTGTTTTGCGATTGCGAGGGAATGTAGCACATGGTGTAAATAAAAATTGTCCATATCCTTACGGCTAATTACATTTATTTTTTCATTCCATTCTATATAGAGGGGCAGCAATGCTACGTATTGCGCTATTTGCTTTTCAGTAAGATCGGGAAAGTATTTCTTTACAAGTTCCATATTTTATGATTTACCGCTTCTAAAAAAAAGCTAGTGTTTGTAGTCTTTAAGAATGCAAATACGATATTACTTCCATTCTCTTCGGGGCTTTTTGATCAGCGCCGGAGCAAATCGCAGGTAATAGAAAAACATGTATACATCAAAGAATATAGCCAAGGGAAAAAGATCCTCTTCGCCTAATTTTTTAGTGGTTTTATACGCTACTATTAATTGCCAGATAAGTTTTGCTGCCGCTATGCCCGCCACAATCTCCCAGTTTGACAATAAAATAGCTGCTATTAGAAAAGGGTAATATAAAAATTGAGTAAAGGCATATAGACCTAATAGAAATTTGTGTTTTCCCTTGTAGAATTTACCGGTGGTGTAATGACGTGTTTTTTGCTTGCGCCATTGCTGCCAGGTAGCTGCTGGTTTACTCAGTGTAAAACTATTTTTATCTACATTAATTGCCGTGTTATTGCTCGTAGCAGCTTTATTTATAAAGAGATCATCATCTCCACCTGGTACATTCCCGTGCGTAGAAAAACCTTTATGACGATAAAATAGTGTTTTGCGGTAAGAGAGATTTCTACCCACACCCATGTAAGGCATGCCTGCAAGGGCATAGCTCATGTATTGCAAGGCGGTGTGGTACGTTTCCCAGCGAATGAGTTTATTAAGAAAACCAGATTTTTTACTATAAGCACCATAGCCAAGAACGATCTCCGTTTCAGGGCCATAAGCATCTTGCATACTCTGTATCCAATGCTCAGTAGCCGGTAAGCAATCTGCATCTGTAAGCAAAGCAATCTCATTTTTAGCCGATTTTAATCCAATGCTTAGTGGGAATTTCTTGCCATGAATTCCTTTAGCTTCCTGGCTTAATTCTATAACCTTTAGTTGTTTGTATTCTTTTTGCAAGGCTTCCAGCAAATATTTACTATCATCATAGCTGTTATCATTTACTACTAAGACTTCGTGGGTAGACTTGTACTCCTGTACGAGAATGCCCGGTAGATTATGTGCAAGATTTTCTGCTTCATCTCTGGCGCATACGATCACAGATACGGGATGCGATTGAAAGCTTTCCTTTCTTTTAGGCTTGTAAAAAGCAAGCCTGGAAAAGAAAAAAATGTAATAAAATAATTGAATAAAGGCTATTACAGAAAAGCTGATTAATAATATCAAAGGCCAGGGCCATGCTGCAAAATTCATAATCGCAAATGTAGGGTATTGGTAGATTGATTTATAATAATCTTATACCGATATTGTTTACAAAAAGAGGTGCGTACCTTTGCAACCTCACTAAAAATTATAACAACAATTGCCCCCTTTATCATTTACGCTAGAGCATACAGACCCGGCCTCCAAAGCCAGAGCAGGAACTATAAATACAGATCATGGCCAGATACAAACCCCCATTTTTATGCCTGTGGGCACAGTGGGGTCTGTAAAAGCAGTGACACAGCAACAGTTAAAAGAGGATGTAGCTGCGCAGATAATTCTTGGTAATACCTACCATTTGTACCTGCGACCGGGGCTAGAAGTGCTAGAAGAGGCAGGCGGTCTTCATGCTTTCAATCACTGGGACAGACCTATACTTACAGATAGCGGTGGTTACCAGGTTTTTTCCCTGGCAAATAACAGAAAGATTACTGAAGAAGGCGTGGTTTTTCGCTCTCATATTGATGGAAGTAAACACCTTTTTACGCCAGAGAATGTAATGGATACACAGCGCATTATAGGTGCCGATATAATCATGGCTTTTGATGAATGCCCTCCCGGCGGTAGTGAGTACAATTATGCAAAAACCAGTATGGAGCTTACGCACAGATGGCTTGGCAGATGTGTAAATCAATTTAATAGCACTGAAGGTAAATATGGCTACACGCAGAACCTTTTCCCCATAGTGCAGGGAGGTGTGCATCATGATCTAAGAAAAGAGAGCTGCGCTTACATAGCTGCTCAGAATATGACCGGAAATGCAATAGGAGGCCTAAGTGTAGGCGAACCTATAGAAACGATGTATGAGATCTGCGAGTTATGTTGCGACCATCTACCCACAGAAAAACCACGGTATCTTATGGGAGTAGGTACACCCTGGAACATTTTGGAATGTATAGGCATGGGCGTAGATATGTTTGATTGTGTAATGCCTACCCGCAATGGCCGAAACGCTATGCTCTTTACCAGCAAAGGCGTTATCAATATTGACAATAAGAAGTGGGAAAAAGACTTTAGCGTTATAGATGATGGTATTCCCTGCGCAATGAGCAATTATTACAGTAAAGCTTACCTCCGCCATCTTATGAAGGCAAAAGAATATCTGGGACTCACTATAGCGAGTGTGCATAATCTGTCTTTTTATCTCTGGCTGGTTGGAGAGGCACGTAAGCATATTCAAATGGGCGATTATAATTCCTGGAAACAGGAAATGGTTGTAAGGTTGCAAACTAAATTGTAGTCCGATTTGTTGCATAGTAGAAACCTTTATGGATTTTTTCACGAGTAATTAGATATCCGTATCTTGATTACCTTATAGAATAAGTTTTTATTATGAATGAAATATTAGATAGCATCAATGCATACTACCAAAATTTTCTGCATGTTATTCCTCGAATTGCACTAGCGATTATAATTTTTGTGATTGGTATACTTATAGCCAATTTGATTACTAAAATCGTACGTAGGCAAATACGCCAGAGAACAGAAGATCCGCTTATGAGCGGGTTCCTGGGAAAAGCTATAAAACTTGTGTTGATAATAATCTCCTTTATGTTTGCGCTGCAGGTTGCCGGTTTATCGGGGATTGCAGGAGGGCTACTTGCAACTGCCGGAGCGTCTGCCGTTATTTTAGGTTTTGCTTTTAAAGATATTGCAGAGAATTTTCTGGCAGGGGTTATTCTTGCTTTTAATAGACCGTTCGATATAAATGATACAGTAGAGATAGAAGGAGTTTTTGGAAAGATAATAGCGATGGAATTTCGCTATACTAAGATTACCACCTTTGATGGCAAAAATGTATATATACCTAATAGTGATGTGCTTACCAAGCCGGTATTTAACTACACGGAGGATAATTTCTTTCGCACAGATTTTGTCGTTGGTATATCTTACGAAGACAATATTAATGGTGCTAAAGAACTTATCAATAAAGCCATGGCGGAGGACAAGGAAATTGTACACGATGATGTACACGTAAATTTTGTGGTAGAAGACGAACTAGCTGCCAGTACTGTAAACTTAAAAGTACATTTTTGGATTAATACTCAGGATTTTCGCCGCCACATGCTGGAAACAAGAGGTCGCCTTATGAGAGATGTAAAAACTATGCTGGAAGATAATGGTTACAACTTGCCTAGTGATATCACAGAGATTAAAATGTACAATGCAAGCAAGCCTTTCAGAATGGAAAATATGCCCACTCCACTAGCTGATAAATAAGGATTGTCCTATAACTTATTTTTAAGACAAGTGTTACAGTTCTGCAAGGGCAAAACTTTCCTTTAGCTCCACACCCTTTGCGCCCATTTGCAAGGTGCAGCATTCTATCTCAGGATCATGCTCCAGAAACAGGACGTAGTTATTATCTGCCGCTTCTGTGAGGAAGGAAGTTTTCTCTTGCAGTGTCTTTAGCGGAAACATATCATAAGCCATTACATACGGTAAAGGAATATGGCCTGCAGAAGGAAGCAGGTCTGCCATGTACAAGATTGTTCTGCCTTTGTACTCAAACTGCGGCAGCATCATAGCTTCTGTATGTCCGAAGACTTGCCTTATGCTTATGCAGCGGGGAAATAATGCCGCGTCTGTTTCTATAAATTTTAGTTGGCCACTCTCCTGCAGAGGCAAAATATTTTCTTTTAGGAAAGAAGCTTTCTCTCTGGGGTTTGGATTAGTGGCCCACTGCCAGTGCCGCTGATTGGTCCAGTAATTTGCCTTAGGAAAAGCAGTTACCAGTTTGCCATCTACTTCTTTTACGCTACCCCCACAATGGTCAAAATGTAAATGAGTGAGGAGAACATCTGTAATATCTTCTGGCTTAAAACCAGCAGAAGCAAGCGACTTATCTAAAGTATGCTCACCATGTAAATAATAATATCCAAAGAATTTTTCGCTTTGCTTGTTCCCCATGCCATTGTCTATAAGAATACGGCGATCGCCACACTCTACCAGCAGGCAGCGCATAGCCCAGCTACACATATTATTTTCGTCTGGTGGATTTATTTTCTTCCAAATGCTTTTTGGCACTACACCAAACATGGCGCCACCATCCAACTTAAAATTTCCCGCATGTATCACATGCAATTTTACTTCTTCCATAATTTTTTTCAATTAGCTTATTGCTGCAATTTTTTCTTCCTTTTGTTTCTGTAAAGCAAAATAAAGAAGTACAAGTCCAGCGGCAAAGAAAACGATGAGGGATAGAATAGAATATTTCATACTCCATATTTCTCCTATAAAACCAAATGTAAACATTCCAATTACGATCGCCAATTTCTCTGACATGTCGTAGTAGGTAAAATAAGAAGCGGTATCCTTTGTCTCGGGCATAAGTTTGCTAAAGGTAGATCTACTTAGGCTTTGAATGCCGCCCATCACTAATCCCACCGCTACGGCAAGTAGATAGAAACTATATTCAATAGGCGTCTGTAGCGGAGCAAGCTCTTCTTCTAATATTTTTAATTCAGTATTTTTTGCAGTAATCATTTCGGTGTTATTAGCACCCGCTTCTTCTACTTTTATTTCTTCCTTTACTTCAGCAATAGCAGCGTGTTTTGGCTGAAGCGGTTCTGCCCAGTTAGCCACCTCAAATGCGGATACACAAAGCACTATCCAAAAAAGTACGACAGCCATGAGTACTTTTAAGTTCCCAAACTTCCCTGATAGCCTGCTCATAAGTATAGCACCGGGTATAGCTACAATTTGTATGATGACAATGGTGAGGATAAGCTTTGTACTCTCCAGCGCAAGTACCTTGCTGCCAAACAAAGCGGCGGCCAGCATGACTGTCTGCACGCCCATGCTGTAAAAAAAGTAGGCTCTCAAAAATCTTTTTAGTACCTGCTGCGTCTTTAATTGCTGATAAACCTTTTGTATTTCCAGAAACCCTGTTTTAAAAACATTGCCCCCTTTGGCTACCACTTTATGAACGTTATTAGGAAGGCGGGCAAACGTAATTTGCGCAAACCCTATCCACCAGAAACCTACGATTAAGAAAGTGATCCTGGTAGCCATTCCGGTGTCAGGCAGCATCATTACCAGGCCAAAACCCACGAGTTGCATTATTACAGAACCTATATATCCAAAAGAAAAGCCTCGGGCACTTATCCTGTCCTGGTCTTGTGGGGCCGCTATCTCCGGCAGGTAGGCATTGTAAAAAACCAACGAACCTACAAAGCCCATTGCTGCCATCATAAAGGCAAATATGCCCAGGCCGAGCGTGTCTGTACCGGTGAAGAAAAACATGAGCATACAACCCAGCCCCCCCATGTAGCAGAAGAATCGCATAAAGTTTTTCTTATTCCCTCTTGTATCGGCTATGGAAGTAAGAATAGGATAGGAGAGAGCAATAAGTAAATAAGCAATTGCTAAGCTGTAGTCATATAAAGAAGAGTTTACAAACTTGCGGCCTAGAAAAGTAACCGTATCGCTGCCGGCATTGTCTTTGGCTATACTAGTAAAGTAAATGGGGAAAAAAGTAGTGGTTATTACCAGGTTGTACACGGAATTAGCCCAGTCGTACATAGCCCAGCCGTTAATAACTTTCTTAGAAGCAGTTTGCATTTTAATTATTAATGTTTAATTATTAAGTATTAATTGATAATGCAATTGGTTTAGATGTCGTGCTGATTATCGGGTTTAAAGATATAGGAATTTATTTCTGCTGAATCAATTAAAGGATGTTTTGAATACTTTCTAGCCTTAGCCTCTAAGGCAGCAAGGTACGAAGGGGCACTAAGTAATTTAATAGAATTTTTTATACGATAAAATGCGTAGTAATAAATGGCGGCAAAAAATTCCAAATTTTTTTGAAATAGAGAACAGGAATAAGTCAGGCAAATTAATGAATGACTTACATCGTAAGGTAATCACAAATCAAAGATCCACAAATCAAAAATCTCTATGCAATCACTCCCTTGTAAATCAATATCAATAATACTGTTCCCACTACAATCCTGTAAATACCCCAAACTCTAAAACCATATTTTTTGAGAAAGGCAATAAAGAATTTGATAGCGATCATGGCTACTATAAAAGCAACTAAATTTCCTACTGCCAGAAGCTTAATCTCTTCCCCTGTAAAACTTCCTTGTTCTTTATAGTACTTTAATAGTTTGTATCCCGTGGCGGCTAGCATGGTAGGTACGGCAAGGAAGAAGGAAAATTCTGCAGCGGCAGAGCGGGTTAGTTTTTGCTGCATACCGCCTATAATACTGGCAGCACTTCTACTCACACCAGGGACCATAGCCAGGCATTGCCAAAAACCAATAACAATTGAGTTAAGATAAGTGACTTGCTTTTCAGAAGTTTTCGTGGGATTTTTAAATACGTTATCAATAAATAATAAAACTATACCACCTGCTACCAGCGCAATGCCTACGGTCGTAGCACTGTCAAGCAAATCATCTATTTGTTTAGAAAAAAGTAACCCGAGAATAATAGCAGGTACGACACCAGCCAGCAGTTTGAAGTAGAAGGATAAGTTCTTAAAATCAAAAAATTTCTTTCTGTATAATACTACCACCGCCAGTATAGCCCCTAACTGAATGGCTACGGTAAAAACCTTGGTAAATTCGGAATCCGGAATGCCGAGTAGTTTTTCGGCAATGATCATATGACCAGTGCTGCTAATAGGAAGAAATTCTGTAAGGCCTTCTATTATAGCTACTATGATACTTTGTAAAAAGTCCATCTTCTAAGTAAATATGATTGTGGAAAATAAAAAGCATTCTGTAAAAGAATGCTTCATCTAGTATTAGACTGTTTGTTCTGCAGATTCGGTATTACCCTTACTGCGCATAATGGCATATATCTCTATGATAAAACCTATGATAATAAGCAAGGGGGCTACCGTAATACGGATAGGGCTGTACACCTCATCTACGGCGAAAACTTTCGGGTCTGCGCTTTTACCGCCAGCCATAAGAAAAAATCCTAAAGCCAAAACGGCTAGACCTATGCCCATCCACAAATAATTTGCTTTGCCAAAAAGCTCGGGTGCTGCTCTTATTACTTTAGGTTTTTTTGTCTTTATAGTTGCCATGAACTGTTTATTTATAGTATGGGCTGCAATATACACAATCATTGCAAAATCTCCATTAACCCTATTCAATCAATAAAAGTGAAAGTACTAGTACAGGTCGTCCAACTTCATACGAAGATACTTTATCACAGACCTATGCGTACTCACCAGCGTAATTGTAACTCCAAGAAATACAATCACTATAGATAACCACATTAGTCCAACATTGTCATGTAAAACTTTAAAACTGGGAACAAGATTTTCGACCATATATACGGTACCTAGCACCGCTCCTATGGCTACTGCAGAAGCTATGATTCCATTTATGACTGCCCGCTGATTTATTGGTTTGGCTATAAACCACCGAGTAGCCCCTACCATCTGCATCGTTTTTATAAGAAACCTATTACTATACATAGCGAGTCTTATCGTATTGTCTATGCTAAAAACTACAATAATTGTGAGTACAATTGCGGCTATCAAAAATATAATGGCTGCCGTGCGCACAAAACCGCTCACCTTAGTCACCGTTTCTGTAGGAAACTGAAATTCTGAGATAACGCCCGGAAATTTATTTTGCAGGTTAGCAGACAAAACCGCAAGGCTGTCTTTGTCTACATAATCGGCCTTTACATAAAAGTCTATGCTTTCCGGAAGTGGATTGTCCTGTAAAAATTGCTTCCAGGTGGTATCATTCTCTGCATTCCACTTGGCGGCAGCTTTTTCTTTATCTACAAACTCTACCCTGTTTGCATAAGGAATGCTCGATATATATTGCGTAAGACTGTCTATTTTCTTCTTATTCGCATCGGGATTGAGATAAGTATGCACCTGTATGCTCTCTTTAAAGTAGTCACCCGTTTTACGAATATTAAGGAAAAACCATCCTACTATTCCAAATAGAAAGAGTACCACTGCCACGCCAAAGATGGCTCCCGCATAACTTGTCTTTCCTTTTTTTCCTTTAATCTTCCCCAGTTGAGCCATAATATATTTTTAAACGAACGTTTTTTTATTTTTTCTGATGCGTGCAAATTTAAGGGTTTTACTTGCTTACCTTATTTTTGCTTTCCTTAGCAAATAAAACGACTATGGGTTAAAGTTATTTTTTCCGATAGAGTATACGCACTTATATATTTGTTAAAAAAATATAAAGAAGGAATCATTCATTGGCACACATAAAAAGAAAGGTAGTAATACTGCTGATCAGATAAAATATATGGAATACAAATTTGGAGAAATAGAGGCTAAATGGCAGCAACAATGGAAGGCTGATAAAGCCTACAAAGTAGAGATGGACGAAACCAAGCCCAAGTGCTACGTGTTGGATATGTTTCCTTACCCAAGTGGCGCAGGCCTGCATGTAGGGCACCCGCTAGGCTACATTGCTAGTGATATTTATAGCCGCTACAAAAGGCTTAAAGGTTTTAATGTATTGCATCCTATGGGTTTTGATAGTTTTGGATTGCCGGCAGAGCAATATGCTCTGGAGACCGGACAGCACCCTGCTGATACCACAGATAAAAATATAGAAACCTTTAAAGCGCAACTCGATAAAATAGGGTTTTGCTACGACTGGGACAGAGAAGTACGCACAAGTGATCCCGGATATTATAAATGGACACAGTGGATTTTTTTACAACTTTTTAAAAGTTATTTCTGTAACACGCAACAAAAGGCAAGACCTATATCAGATCTCATAAAAAAGTATGAAGAAAAGGGGTGCGCTCACTTTACCGCAGAGGAATGGAATGCATTTAGCGAAAAAGAAAAGGCGGATTGCTTGATGAAGCGTCGCCTGGCATTTGTAAGCTATGGCGAGGTAAACTGGTGCGAAGCACTGGGAACTGTACTGGCCAATGATGAAGTAGTGAACGGTGTAAGCGAAAGGGGAGGGCATCCGGTAGAAAAGAAAAAAATGCGTCAGTGGTATTTGCGGATTACTGCTTATGCAGATAGGTTGTTGGAAGGCCTGGAAACGGTACAGTTTAGCGAAAGCATGAAAGAAATGCAGCGCAACTGGATAGGAAGAAGTGAAGGTGCTGAAATGGAATTTGCAGTTGGAGAAGGAGAGGCTATCAAAGTATATACAACCAGGCCCGATACCATCTTTGGAGTGGACTTTTTGGTACTTGCTCCAGAACATGAGCTGGTACAAAAAATTACTTCTGCAGAGCAAAAGCAAGCAATAGAAGACTATTTGCATTATGTAAAAAGTCGCAGCGATAGAGAGCGCATGGCAGAAGTGAAACAAATTACAGGTTGCTTCACAGGAGCTTTTGCTCTTAATCCTTTTGATGGGAAAAAAATCCCCGTGTGGATAGCAGAGTATGTACTCGCAGGCTATGGCACCGGTGCTATCATGGCCGTGCCTTGTGGCGACCAGCGGGATTATAGCTTTGCAAAGCATTTTGATATTCCCATTACCAATATCATAGGCGAACATTACAATGGCGAAGAAGCCAATGCCACTAAAGATGCTATTCTGCAAAACAGTGGCTTTCTCAATGGGATGCTTATGAAAGATGCCATAGGCGTAGCTATGGATAAGATAGAAGAACTCGGAATAGGCAAGCGAAAGGTAAACTACAGAATGAGAGATGCAGGCTTTAGCAGGCAGCGCTACTGGGGAGAGCCTTTTCCTGTTATCTGGAAAGAGGGCATTGCCGTGCCCATGGACGAAAAAGACTTACCATTAGAGTTACCAATCGAAAAAGAATATGGTCCGGGACCAGAAGGAGAAGGGCCGCTTGCGAATATAAGAAACTGGGTGGAGCTGGAAGCTAATGGACGACGTGAAACCTCTACCATGCCAGGCTATGCAGGGTCTTCATGGTATTTCCTTCGTTATATGGATCCTAAAAATACCGGAGCTTTTTGCGATAAAGCCAAAAGTGATTATTGGAACCAGGTTGATTTATACATTGGTGGTACAGAGCATGCCGTTGGCCATTTGCTATACAGTCGCATGTGGACGAAATTCTTATACGACAAAGGGTTGGTAAGTTTTGATGAGCCGTTTAAGAAGTTGGTGAATCAGGGGATGATAACGGGCAAGTCTTATTTCTTTAGTGTAAATGCGGATACAAAGGAAATTGGGACTTATGATAAATTGGAGGAGGGGAAGGAATTCCTACGGTACAAATATGGTCATCAGTTTGTAGACGGTACAGGCAGACTAAAAAAAGAAGTCTTTGACAAAAATAAGAGTGGAGTAGAGCATATAATCTCCTGGAGCAAAGATGAAGCCGGGCAGTTTCTGATGCTTAAAGAAGAGTCGGAAAAAATGAGCAAGTCTAAGTTTAATGTAGATAACCCCGACGATATCGTTTCCAAATACGGCGCCGATACTTTCCGCATGTACGAAATGTTCCTGGGCCCGGTAGAGATGAGCAAGCCCTGGGATACGAAAGGTATTGAAGGCGTTCATCGCTTCCTGCGCAAGCTTTGGCGTTTGTTCTTCGATGACATAAAAGGGCCGCTTTGGAACACCGATAAGCCTACACCTGCAGAACTGAAATCCCTGCACAAGACGATTAAAAAAGTAGATGGTGACACGGAAACTTTCAGTTACAACACGGCAGTGAGTGCCTTTATGGTTTGTGTAAATGAGCTCAGCGAAATGAAATGCCATAAGCTGGAAATCTTACAACCGTTATTGGTTTTATTATCTCCTTATGCCCCGCATATTGCAGAAGAATTGTGGCATGCTACTAGTTCGCCTTCTTCTGTTTTAATAGCAGAATATCCTGTGGCCAACGAGGAATACCTTAAAGAAGCCAATAAAGAATATCCTGTGAGCATAAACGGTAAAATGCGAACCACGATTACTTTAGCAACAGATGTATCGCCCGCAGATGCAGAAGCAGCAGTACTTGCAAACGAGACGGTACAAAAATGGCTGGAGGGAAAAGCACCTAAGAGAGTAATTTTTGTGAAAGGGAAAATGGTTAATGTGGTGATATAAATTTTGCTAATTCTTTTTCTGCCTACAATAAATATCTTATGAGAAAGTATTTTTTCATCCTATTTTTTGCTTGTGCAAGTTGTGTTGAGCACGAGAAAACTGATGTAAATAACGCCTTATCTGAAAAAGTATATTCTGATTCTGTTGTACTTGAAACAGTAATTGACGGAACCGATGAGGATAGTATAGTTATATCAACATATTATTTAGATACTATAAAATACTCCAAAAAAAGTTTAGATACTATCAAATCAAATCACCCTGAGTTTACAGAAGATTATTTCAGAAATCCAGATGACATTTATTTTTGCAAAGGAGAAGGAGGGGGTTTCAGTAGTGAAGTTGGTAGAGACGAATATTACTTACTCTATGCTCATTTTTTGAGGGAGAAAAATGGCAAAAAAAAATATGAAGAACGGAGGAAAAAGTTGATAGATATTTATCTCAACATCAATTCCCTTTTTGCTCGGTTTCAGTATGGTGGAACTTATTTTGGACACCAAATCCCAAGAATATTAGGTTATGCTGAGTATTCAATTTCTATCTATAAGTATGAAGAAGAATTTCCGCGAGAAAAATCCTACGATATTACCTTGCAAAAAACGCTTTATATCCAATCTCTACGCCAATTAGTCAGAGATGAAAATTCTATTGATTTCAATACTTTAGGTTCTAAAAAAATTGAGCGTTTGAAAGAATTGAATACAGCTGTTGATGAAATAGATGCAGCGATTACTGATATATTTTATTTACGAAGAGCTCAAGAGTTTCATTACAGTAAATATGAATATTATTGATCACCCAATAACAAATAATTCTACCTACCATTGCCATCCCAACCCCACCTGCACCCCTCTGAGCAAATAGTTTTCCTTTCGAATCTCAGTAACAACGCCCTGTTCTATCGGACTGAAAATATTATGCTGTACGTTCCGTATAATTTGCTTCTGTGCATAATACACACTCATAAATGGCGCACTTCTTTTATTAGTAAAGAATACCTGTAAGCCGCCCAGGAAATAGGAGCCCGCTTTGTTAGTGTAATTTAGTCCTT
>JBBKWE010000209.1:0-7021 GCA_037968795.1 Ferruginibacter sp. | reverse complement strand
ATAGAACCCCCATTGTTAGGAAGATCTATTGTCATCATTTCACCAAGGTTGTAATTAAAATCTCCAGTGAGCGTATCAAGCATTCCTACATTCATATCCATACCTACGTGTTCTCCCGTAGCTTCTGCTACTTCTGTTTCAGCATGTCCTGTTGCGTGGTCTGCCTCATTGCTACAGCCTTTCCAGAAATATAAAGCAGCTGCCGCCAATAATGCAAGCAGGATAATCGGTAGTAACCAGCCCAGACCGCTTTTTGTTTCTTCTACCACTTCCTCATGATGATGAGTGGTAGAAGCAGCTATCACTGGTGCCCCTGCGTGTGGTACCGCTGCAGAACTATTTGCAAAAAGTGTGGAAAGGCTCAGGCCTGCCGGTAATGCATCCTGCACATGTTGCTTCTGGCTGCTTAGCAAAGTGGCTACAGCAGATGGATTTACATTCTCAGATTTAAAATATGTACCCAGAAAACCAAGAATGGCTGGTACCGCCATGCTCATCAGCGACTTTGCTGAGTTAGACTTTACGCCTGCGAATTTTCCTATTGTATCACTAATATTATCAAATTTATTACCAAGCAATCCACCAAACAAACTCGAGAAAAGACCGCTGCTAAGATTGCTGCTGTCGCCACCAAAGAATGAACTTAAATTGTCAAAAATACTGGAGTTGCTTTCCTTTTCTGCCTGCTCGGCTACTTCTACTGCTCCTGCAGGTGTAGATGACTTTTGTATAAGACCGCCAAATATGGTAGGTACGATGGCACTGAATGCCTGGGAAATGGCTGATGGAGATTCGCCTAGCTTGTCTGCAGATTGCTGTACTACATTCTGGGAAAATAATCCCTTGGCCATTTCGATTAAATTTACTGACATAGTTGTTGTTTTTTGTTTTTGTTGAAGCTAATTTAGGGAGCTAATTTATGGTAATTCAGCCATAAGAAGATTTTAACCACATTTTACCTGTTGATCAAGAAGTTTAAAATAGGATAATTATTAATTATTGCAGATTGTAATTCAGCCATATTTCGAAGATGTTTGCATTGTAACCTGTGCTTAGTTCAACTAAAAGCAATGCGAGTAACATTGTAAGTTATAAGGCAAAGGATTTTAACCTTTAAACCCTCTATTTCTGCCATTAATAATTATACAAGGATTGTTTCTAGTGATATAATTTACTTTTATCTCCACTTATATGAAAAATATTTCAAAATATTGGCTTTGCCAAATAGTAGGATGGGGAAGCAATATCGCCATAAGCCTGTTTTTTGTTTTTACACTTGGTCGCTACCAGGGAGTATATGTACTTAGTCTTGTGCTCACTTGCGCAGCCGGGTTATTGATCACGCACCTTATGCGTATCCATATACACAAGCTCAAGGTAATGAGTATGCGTATAAAGCGACAGGTTATATATTTTATTGTACTTACCGTGTTATATGCAATAGTGTTTGGGGTGGCCTCTGAGTTTATAGACTATGCCGTAGGCTATATGCCATCAGAAAAGATGCAAAGCTACAGTAGGGGGGTCCGTATACTTTTGAGCACGTTTAATGGTCTGTGGGTTCTGTTAATCTGGAATTTTATTTATTTCTTATATCATTATGTAGAGACCAACCGAAAGCAAGAGCTTAATAATCTAAAGCTGGAAGCCACTGTAAAGTCTCTGGAGTTAAAGACAATAAAATCGCACATAAATCCACATTTTATTTTCAATGCCCTCAATAGTATAAGAGCGTTGGTTGATGAAAATCCTGTGAGGGCAAGGCGTGCCATCACAGAGCTTAGCAATATTCTGCGGAGTAGTATGAGTGCAGAAAAAGAAGAAACCGTTCCGCTAAAGCAGGAGCTCAATCTGGTGTCTGATTACCTGCAGCTGGAGCAGATGCGCTTTGAAGAAAGATTAAAAGTAGAGATGAATGTAGAAGAAGATACGCTGCAGCATCCATTTCCTCCTATGATGTTGCAGATGCTTGTAGAGAATGGAATAAAGCACGGTATAAGTAAACAAATAAAAGGTGGGGTCATTAAAATACAGGCAAAATATATTGCGGATAAGCTACAACTTACTGTAACTAATACGGGAATTTTGCAGCATAATGGTAGGTCTGTACAGGAAGGAGGGTTTGGCTTGAAAAGCACTACTGACAGGCTTCATTTGCTGTACAATGACGAGGCAAGATTTGAAATAAAAGAACTTAAAGAAGGTGAAGTAGAGAGCACAATTATAATTCCAAGAACTACTCCAATTAATAGCTGATAAAATAATAGTGATATGTACAAAGTAGTAATTATAGATGATGAAAGGCTGGCGAGAAATGAATTGAAGAAACTCCTGGCGGAATTTCCAGAATTAGAAGTGGTGGCAGAAGCGGCGAATGCAGATGAAGGAATAGAAAAGATAGGGAGCCACAACCCCGATCTTATATTTCTGGATATACAAATGCCCGGGAAGACAGGTTTTGATATGCTGGCAGAACTGGATAAGGTTCCTACTGTAATCTTTACTACAGCCTATGATGAATATGCGCTCAAGGCTTTTGAAGTGAATGCGCTGGACTATCTTATGAAACCCATAGAGCCGTCAAGACTTGCAGATGCAATTCATAAAATGGAGGCGGCGCACGAGGAAGAACTGGAGTCTTCTGCCGTAAGTGGATTGCGTACTACACTTACAGAAGACGACCAGGTATTTGTAAAAGATGGTGATCGTTGCTGGTTTGTGCGCCTGGCAGATGTAAGATTATTTGAGAGTGTGGGCAATTATGCTAAGGTATACTTTGGCACAAACAAACCTCTTATTTTAAAGTCGCTCAATGCCCTGGAAGAAAGACTGGAACAGAAGACATTTTTTAGAGCCAACAGAAAGCATATCGTAAACCTGCGCATGATAGATAAGGTAGAGCCATATTTCAATGGTGGATTGTTACTAGATCTGCTGGGAGGAGAGCAGGTAGAAGTAAGCAGGAGACAGGCAGTAAAGTTTAAAGAAATGATGAGCTTGTAAAGGATTGCCGTTTTTTGTAGGGCAGAGTTGATGATGGCTTTCACCTCTTAGAGTTATCTCCCCCATATTGAAATACAATGGCCAGGTAAAGAATTTATATTTTTACCGAAATGCTGTAAATAGAAAAGTTGAAGAAAATGAAATATATAGTTAGTCTTGTTTGCGGATTTATTTTTATTAATACTACTCATGCGCAGCAGAAATGGAATCTTCAGTCAATTGTAACATATGCGATGCAAAACAATCTCAATGTGAGGATAACCGACCTGCAAACAGAAAACGCCAGACTTACTTATGACCAAAGCAAACTGTCCCGTTATCCTACGGCGAGTTTTGGAAGTAATGTAGCGGTGAATAGCGGTAACAACCAGGATCCTACCACTTTTGCAAGGGTAACGCAGACTTATCTTTCCAGTAACTATAATTTGCAAACGAGTGTAGACATTTTTAACTGGTACAGCAAGAAAAACACGATTCTGGCAAATGAATGGGAAGTAAAAGCAGCCACTGCCAACGTAGATAAGCTCAAAAATGACATTGCACTCAATGCGGCTAATTTGTACCTGCAAATTCTGCTGGCCATGGAGCAGCAAAAAATAGCAGCTGTGCAGATACAACAAACACAGGCACAACTCAACAATACAAATAAACTGGTAAAAGCAGGATCACTACCTATAATAAATAGTACCCAGCTGGATGCCCAACTGGCACTCGATAGTTTAAATTACATACAGGCAAAAGGAAATGTAACACAGAGTGTTTTGGGATTGAAGGCTGCATTAAGTATGGATGCCGGTTTGCCTTTTGAAGTAGAAACACCTGATGTAAGTACGATACCATTAGAAACGATTGCGGATTTACAGCCAGAATATGTATACGAGCTTGCCTTACAAAACCAACCCCTACAAAAGTTTAATGAGTATAAATTACTTGCGGCTGAGCGAAGTACTGCCGCTGCAAAAGGAAATATGTATCCTCGTTTTTCTGCATTTGCTGGCTTGGGTTCAAATTTTCTGGCATTTAAAAGAAGGCCGTTTTATGACCAGGTACTTTCCGGGTTTACGCCCACGGCTTTAAAGGTGGATGTGGCAGGAACCTCTTACAGTGTGCAACAACCCATATTTACGCAGGGAAATCTTCTCGGTTATGTAAAACCACGGCCTTTCACTACACAGCTGGTAGATAATTTCAATCAGTTTGTAGGTATAAGTATGAATATAAATATCTTTAATGGCGGTACAGCTCGCACAAGCTATAAAAGAAGTATACTGAATGAGAGTACCTTCAAACTACAGCAGGAAAGAGATGATCTGCAGCTAAAGCAAGACATTTACAATGCTTACACTGCTGCTACTATTGCTCTCGAAAAACTCAACGCCAGCAAAAAATCTATAAGCAGCAATGAGATTACTTATGACTTTGCACAAAAGCGTTTCAATGTAGGAATGCTGGGTACTTTTGATCTCATTACCACGCAGAATAATTTATTGAGAGCAAAGTTGGAGTACGCTCTTAATCAATTTGATTATGTTTTTAAAATGAAAGTGCTGGAATTCTACAAAGGGATGGGGTTGAAATTATGATAGGAAAATTACCTGACCAGTAGGATATTGGTACAAAAAATAAGAAGCAAATAAAACAAAGAAATGAGTAAGACTACAAAATGGATATTGATAAGTGTAGGAGCCTTAATGGCGCTACTGGTGATACTGCAGGTAGCTGGTGTTTTTGGAAAAGCTGAAGGCACAAAAGTGTCTGCAGAAGAAGTAGAAAAGCGCACCATTATAGAGGTGGTAAATGCCAGTGGCAAAATTTATCCTGAAATAGAAGTGAAAGTAAGCCCGGACATAAGCGGAGAAATAACCCAGCTTACAGTAGAAGAAGGTGATACAGTGAAGCGTGGCCAACTGCTCGCTCGCATCTATGCAGATGTGTATAGCATACAAAAAGAACAGGCCGCCAGCGGGGTAGTGCAAAGCCAGGCACAGGTTGCCAACTCTAAGGCAGCACTTGGAGCACTGGATGCGCAAAAGGAACAAGCAAAGCGCAGCTACGATATGCAGGAAAAATTATTTAAAGATCAGGTAATAAGCCGCAGCGAATTTAATGTAGCAGAGAGTAACTATAAAGCTGCCGTGGCAAATTATAATGCTGCCGTGGCAGGTCTTAGAGGGACAAGCGCCAGCGTGCAAAGTGCCAGAGCCAATCTTGCAAAAGCGAATACGGACCTAAGCCGTACTACAATCGTAGCACCTATGGACGGGGTAGTGAGCTTACTTAATGTAAAGCAGGGTGAGAAAGTAGCGGGTAACAGTTTCAATGTAGGAACAGAAATGCTGCGGATAGCCAATATGGATAAGATAGAAGTGAGGGTAGATGTAGGAGAGAATGATATTCCTAAAATAAAATTAGGCGATAGCGCCCTTATAGAAATAGATGCCTACAACAATAGAAAATTTAAAGGCATCGTTACGCAAATTGCCAGTAGCAATAATGGAGCAGCTTCGCAAAGTGCACTGGCATCTGCTAGTACCGGTGATGTAACACAATACAAAGTATACGTTCGTATTCTTAAGGACAGCTATGTAGATCTATTGGGAAAAGGTTCTTTTCCTTTTCGCCCGGGTATGAGTGCCAATGTAGATATACAAACCCGTGTGCAAAAAGACGTAGTAACTGTCCCTATAAATGCGGTAACCACCCGCGAAAAACCGGATAGCGTTTTAGAAAAACTACGCAGGGCCAATGTAAATAATATAGAAGATCTTGACGTTGTAGTATTTATAAAAGACAGCGGCGATATCGTAAGGCAGGTAGAAGTAAAAACCGGCATACAGGATATAAACTTTATAGAAATAACCAGCGGATTAAAACCCGGGCAAACTGTGATAACGGGTCCTTATGATGTAGTGAGTAAAACACTTAAACCAAAGGATAAAGTGAAAGTGGTGGCGAAGAAGGATTTGTTTGAAAGTAAAGACTAGGTGGATTTGTGAATAAGGATTTGTGATTTTTGATTGCGAAGGTGGTGGTTATTACAACAGTCTGAAAGGTTTTGAAAGTAGTCTTTGTAATACGGGATACCTTCTTGTCATCTTGGCAAAAAGTCTGAGTTTCAATTTCTGGGCCTGGCATGGTTTAATGTGAATATTTCTTTTCGAAAAAAATAATCAATAGAAGGAGTTAATATACTTATCGTTTCTTACAATCAATTTTCCAGGTGGGAAATTTTATGCTTTCACCTTCATTTACCCATTCTCCCAGCCATTGGAAGCCTTTACTAGAAATAGAGTGAAAGGTAATTTTATAAAATCCATCCGCTCCACTTGGAGATGGTTGGTTCTTATATAAAATGATATCATTACCCTTTTTTCCTCCTTGCCATGTGCCTAAAGATGGTGTTGCCGCGGCAGAGGAGTAATAATGAACATACCATTTGGCACTGTCACTGTTGTATTGTCTTATGCTACCAGAATGTACGTTATCATCTTTTATAGTCTGATCTTGTACAGCCATGCCATTCATAATATACTTAAATTCCCAGGTCATTTTTACTGGCGGCAGCCACTCTCCTTCCTTTCCCAGCCTATAAGATTCGCAATCGCAAATTCCTATAAGCGGTTGGTAGTCTTTAACTTCTATAGGGGCTGTTGGGTTAGGAAGTCCAAATGGATTTTTGAGCGAAGGCTCATATTCGCTTTGCGCTCTTGCAATGGAGCAGCTAAATATGACAATTGTAAATATTAAAATTTGCTTCATTTCCTAAAGTATTAAAATTATTTTCATTATGTCTCATTTACCCGTTAAAAAATAATCAAAACAAGCCTTAAGTGAGAAGTATTGCCACCAAGTCCCCAAGACAGGAAGGAACACGAAGTGACTAATAAGAATTAATAATCCTTGTGATTCTTATACCAATTCCATTTTTTACTTAGGCCACAACATTTTTGGTGTAATGCCGATAGAGTAGCTATTAGGCCAATTTTACGAAGCAAAAAAATTGGACTACTACAGCTAC
>JBBKWE010000208.1:0-3618 GCA_037968795.1 Ferruginibacter sp. | reverse complement strand
GTAACTAATATGTAATTTTCTTTAAAGCTTACTCTACTTAGAAATCGTTTTCATTTCTTTAAAGCGATTTTTATTTTAAAATAATTTGCAGCTCGATTTGCGCTTTCATAGTTCAAATAGTAATTTCTGCAACCCTTTTCATTGAGCAAGCAATCGTGGGAACCGCTCCAATTAATTTTGGGGCGGTTTTCTTATTTGTACCCTTATGTTGGTTATGTCTTTACAATAGCTTTTCCGATCTTTTACTCTCTTCCTCGTACACTGCATCTACCAGTAAGTCTTTCCCTTTGGCAGCGTTAGTCGCCAGAAAATCGCAGCGGTTGTTATATTTATTATCTGCGTGCCCCTTTACCCAAACCATTTTCACTTTATAGGTTTTTGCGAGTTCATGGTATTGTAGCCAGAGATCTTTGTTCTTCTTTCCGCCTTTAAATTGTGTGCGTATCCAGTTGTGCAGCCAGCCTTCTTCTATTGCCTGCACTACATATTTACTATCGGAGTACACTTTTACGGGTATTTCCGGGTTTTTAATTGCTTTTAGTCCCGCTATTACTGCAAGGAGCTCCATTCTATTATTAGTTGTTTTTCTAAATCCCTGGCTTAGTTCTTTTACGTGCTCGCCAAACATTAGAATGGTTCCATATCCGCCTGATCCAGGATTTCCCCGTGAAGACCCGTCAGTGTACATTATTATTTCTGCCATCCCTATCTAAAGTATATTGATTGCGTCGTTGTTCAAACTGTGTACTTTTCGCTCGCGAATAAGTACCTCCTACTGTTCATCCACTATTTACCCTAAACCTGCATTACCCCCATTTTAAAATCCTCTATTACAGGATTTTGATCGGCGGCTCGTATTCCTTCCGAAATTACTTCGCGGGTCTTACCAGGATCTATGATTGCATCTACCCATAAACGAGCCGCGGCATATTGTGGTTTAGTCTGCTTTTCGTAGCGCTGCGTCATAACTTTAAGGATATCATTTTCTTCTTCCTCTGTTACTTCTTTTCCTTTCGCTTTCATACCGCCCACTTGTATTTGCACCATTGTCTTAGCTGCCTGCTCTCCGCCCATCACCGCAATCTTTGCAGAAGGCCAGGCATATATAAATCTGGGGTCATAGGCTTTACCACACATGGCGTAATTCCCGGCACCGTAGGAGTTACCTACGATTATGGTGATTTTGGGCACTACACTATTGGCCACGGCATTTACCAGTTTTGCGCCATCTTTTATGATGCCGCTATGCTCGCTTCTGCTTCCTACCATAAAGCCGGTAACATCTTGTAAGAATACCAATGGAATTTTCTTCTGGTTGCAATTCATAATAAATCTTGCCGCTTTGTCAGCACTATCATTGTAAATAACGCCACCGAGTTGCATTTCTCCAGTCTTGCTTTTTACGATGAGTCTTTGATTGGCCACTATGCCCACGGCCCATCCATCTACACGAGCATAGCCACACACAATCGTTTTGCCATAATCATTTTTAAATGCTTCAAAACTGTCTGCATCTACCATAGCATCTATAAGCTTATGCATATCATAAGGCTTCGTATTTCCATCACTCATTACACTATAAATAGCATCTTCTGCTACTGCAGGTTTTATAGGAGTTACTCTGTCAAAGCCAGCACTGCCAGGCTTCCCCAGCTTGTTCATTATTTTTTTTACATGATCAAGGCAAGCCTCTTCTGTAGAAAATTTGTAGTCTGCAATACCAGAAATAGAATTATGTGTATCTGCTCCACCCAGAGTTTCGGCATCTACATCTTCTCCTATCGCAGCTTTTACAAGATATGGTCCGGCAAGAAAAATAGAGCCTGCACCTTCTACCATAATAGTCTCGTCACTCATTATAGGAAGATAAGCGCCACCTGCTACACAGGGGCCAGTAACCACAGCTATTTGGGAAATGCCCATAGCACTCATCTTTGCATTGTTTCTAAAGATGCGACCAAAGTGCTCCTTGTCTGGAAATATCTCGTCCTGCATAGGCAGAAAAACGCCAGCACTATCCACGATATAAATTATAGGCAAATGGTTTTCCATTGCTATCTCCTGCATTCTCAGGTTTTTCTTGCCTGTGATTGGAAACCATGCGCCGGCTTTTACCGTTTGGTCATTGGCCATGATTATACACTGCCTGCCACTCACATATCCGATGCCACTTACAGTGCCACCTGCAGGGCAGCCACCATATTCTTCATACATATCATAACCTGCAAAAGCACCTATTTCTGTAAAAGGTGTTCCTTTATCACAGAGGTAAGCTATCCGCTCCCGAGCCGTAAGTTTATTTTTTGCATGTTGTTTTGCTATAGCTTTTGTTCCTCCGCCTTTGAAGATTATATCCAGCTCTTTCTTTATTGCACTCCATGATAACTTAAGCGCATCTTCATTCTTGTTTGCTTCAATATCCATTCATTACATTTTTTTCTAGTGAACTTGTGGCAGGCAATTTACGTATTTATAACAGAGCCTTCTTGTTATATAAAAAAATAGTATTTATAATTCTGCGAGTATAACTTTCGTTTATAGAAGTAATTAGTTTTTCCTGGGAGGCATTCACAGCTTTTTGCAGATAGTACTATCTTTAGCGCAACTTTAATTATTGAATACTAAATTAAGCGAAAAAATAAACATTATAATCACCTGGGCTTGAAAAAACATTTACTATTAATTCTATTTTTTCTGTGTACTGCTTTATGGGGCTTGGGTCAAACCTGTCCTGAAAACATTGATTTTGAAGAAGGGTCTTTCAATAAGTGGCAGTGCTTAGATGGGAGAATTTCTTTAGGTGATGGGAGTGGCACCAATCCTGTAACTACTGTCATAAATCTTACGCCGCCTATACCAGGGCGGCATGATATCTTTTCTGCTTCCAGTTCCCCACAAACTGACTATTACGGAAATTTTTCTACCCTGGCGCCTAATGGAAGTAACTACTCCATAAAAATAGGGAATGAAGCAAATGGTGGTCTCATAACAGGAGTGCGGTACCGGATGAAAATACCTGTTAATGAAAATCGTTTTTATTTGCAGTATAACTATGCAGTGGTATACGAGAGTCCAAATCACCAGCTAGAGTATCAACCGCGATTTGAGATTATTGTGCGGGATACAGATAAGGATGAAATCATAGAATGTAGCTCTTTAATTTTCTATGCAGCACCTTCCCAACCGGGATTTCTGGTATCTGATAAAAAACATGACAATATCACAGTATTATATAAAAATTGGGCACCTTCTACCTTATTCCTTAAGGATATGGCGGGGCGTAACATCGAAGTTACCTTTCAGGTAACCGGTTGTGCTTATGCTCAGCATTTTGGTTACGCCTACCTCGATGTGAATTCTAATTGTAGCGAGCGCTTTCCTGGTGCTTCTTTTTGTAAGAATGATACGGCTATTAAAATTCAGGGACTAGCAGGATATGAAACATACAAATGGTTCACATCAGATTTTTCTCAGCAACTTTCTACCACTCAAAACTTGATTATAAACCCTGCACCTGCAAACGGAACTGTGTATGCATTAGAGACAGTTCCGTTTTACAAACCCAATTGTAGGGATACTTTCTTTGTAACAGCTACTGATACCCTTATTGTAAAGGCA
>JBBKWE010000207.1:0-2629 GCA_037968795.1 Ferruginibacter sp. | reverse complement strand
GTGCCTCAGGCAAAGACCATAAGTAAAATGGCAGAAGGCAATTACCGGCAGGCAGAACTGCAAAGTACAGATGAGGACCATAACTGGGAATTAATGCTGCGGGATTGGTTGAACGCCGTGATTCAAACCTCGCCCGCCTCGCAGGTAAAGTGGATAGAAATGATTTCCAAAATAGGGAGAGAGCAACAAAAACAATTTTGTAAATATTTTACGCACCTGTTACAGCAAGCCATTTTACTGCAAACAATACCTCATGCCCAGGACTCTATGGATGATAATACTTTTGATTTTGCACGTCGTATAAATAAGTTTGCCAGCATACCTCAGCAAGACGCTATCATACAAGAACTAGAGAAAGCTACCTACTATATAGAGCGTAATGCAAATCCTAAAATTCTCTTTCACGCAGTCACAATTAAGTTGTACCACATTATTAAGAACAATTCAGTAATTTTGATAAGTTAGATTTACAAGGGTAAATCAATATTTTTTGTAGGAGAAGAAAGCATAAGTGCGAGCGAGACAGAAAAAACTGTTGCAACTGGAAGCCAATTTTTATAATACAATACCCGATAACGGAGCATTTCTCCGTTGTTATTCCATTTATTTACATACAATTACTCTACTTCAGAGACTTGTACTGTAGGCTTGTAACAAAGTTTTCTGCGCTCCGGCATTTGCAATGCAATAGTAAAAGCCTTACTATCACTCCTTCCTTTTTTACTAAAGAATATTGCCTTTTTATCTGATAGGTTCAGATTGGTAGAGTTAGAGTTGTAAAAGATTATAAGATTCTGGCCTCAAACATTATTCACTGTAAAGAGAAAAGATATGGGTTGTGGAAGTTGTGGTACGGGTAAAGATGGCGCTCCCGGTGGTTGTAAAAGTCACGGCAGTTGCGCCAGTGGTGGTTGCAATAGAATGAATGTACATGATTGGCTGGCAAATTTGCCTTTCAGCGATCCTGAGAGCAGTTGCAAAATCATGGAGGTAAGCTTCAATAACGGTAGCAGAAAAGATTTCTTTAAGAATACAAGTCTTAAATACTACGAGAAAGGAGATTTGATAGCAGTAGAAGGTGTCAATGGCTTTGACGTAGGTATGGTGAATATGACGGGAGAACTTGTGCGTCTGCAAATGAAAAAGTATAAGGTAGACGAAAATAGTCCGGATATAAAGAGAGTATTACGCATCGCAACTGATACGGACATTGCTAAGTACCAGGAGAGCAAGGGACAAGAAGCAGAAATTCTGATTAAAAGCAGAGCAATAGCTAAATATCTGCGCCTCGATATGAAAATTGGTGAAGTAGAGTTACAAGCAGATGCACGCAAGGCAACCTTCTTTTATATAGCAGACAACCGGGTTGACTTTAGAGAGCTCATAAAACAATACGCATCTGAGTTCAAAGTTAAAGTAGAAATGCGGCAGATAGGTGCCCGCCAGGAAGCAGGAAAAATAGGGGGCATAGGAAGTTGCGGAAGAGAACTTTGCTGCAGCACCTGGCTTACAGATTTTAAGAGCGTAAATACCAATGCGGCACGCTATCAAAACCTGAGTATAAATCAAACAAAACTGAGCGGTCAATGCGGTAGATTAAAATGCTGCCTTAACTATGAGCTAGATACTTATATGGATGCTTTACAGTTTTTCCCAAAAGATGCAGACTCCCTTGAGTTTGCAAGGGGGAGAGCCTTCCTGGTAAAAAAAGACATTTTCAAATTTCTGATGTGGTACACATTTGCAGATACGAGTACGCATTACCCTATTGGAATAGAAGAAGTAAAAAGAATAAAAGCTGAAAATAAAAAAGGAATAAAACCACAGGATTTTGAAGTAGCTGAAACACAAACAGGTCCGCCAAAAGAAGTAGAACCGGAGTACGCAGATATAGTTGGACAGATTTCTCTAAAAAGTCTGGAGAAAACTACCAGAAAGCGTAGAGATAAAGAACGCAGCCGAAACCAAAACCAAGGAAGCCAAGGGAATCAAGGCAACCAAGGGAATAGAGGAAACAGAAACAATAGAGGCAATAGGGGTAATCCAGGAAACCAGAACAATCAAGACAACCAAGGAAATCAAACTGGAAATCAAGGTCCGCAAGGAAATCAGGGTGGCAATCAAAATAACCAAAACAGGCAGGGAGGACAAGGAGGACAGAATAAAAGCAGCAGGTCTGGCAGCAATAGAGGTAAAAAACCACAGCAAGGTAACCGCCCACCAAGAAATGAAAATAAAGGAGGAGACTCTAAACCATCTTAGCAATAAAGCGCAAAGCGTAGCATTATGTCACTAGCCATACACGGTCTTACAAAAACATTTGGGGAGCAGGTAGCTGTAAATGATATTTCATTCGTAGCTACTAAGGGAGAGGTTGTAGGATTTCTGGGACCCAATGGAGCCGGCAAAAGCACGACGATGAAAATGATAACGGGCTACACCATGCCCGGTACAGGTACCATAGAAGTGTGCGGTATTAATGTAAGTGCCTCCCCACTAGAGACCAAAGCCAAAATTGGTTATTTACCAGAATCCAACGCCTTATATCCTGAGATGTATGTACGAGAATACTTAAATCTTGTAGCCGGTTTGCACAACATCAATAATAAAAAAGATAGAATAGAAGAAG
>JBBKWE010000206.1:0-7056 GCA_037968795.1 Ferruginibacter sp. | reverse complement strand
CACCACCACCACCCGAGATCAATCAGGTAAAGTTTACACCACCTAAGATTGTAAAGGATGAGTTAGTAAAACCTGAGCAAAAGATCGAAGAAATTAAAGAAGATCAGGTGATTAGTACTAAAACTATCGAGAGTGATAACAAAGTGCAGATAGTGCAAGCTCCTGTGGTAGATAAAGGTACCAAAGTGGTAGCTGTACCTACTGAACCAGATTATGAGAATGAAATCTTCACAAAGGTGGAAAAAGATGCAGAATTTCCCGGTGGGCAAGCTGCATGGCGTAGATACCTTCAAAATAACCTGGATCCTCAGGCCCCCACAGATGGAGGTGCTCCTGCGGGAACGTACACTGTAATAGTGAAGTTTATCGTAAGCCGTACAGGTGAAATAAGCGATGTTACCGCCGAGACCACTCACGGTTACGGAATGGAAAAAGAAGCAATCAGAGCCATTAAGAAAGGTCCAAACTGGAAACCAGCTTTGCAAAATGGTAGAAACGTGAATGCCTATCGCCGTCAGCCTATTACCTTCCAGGTAAACGATTACTAAGACGAGATATTTAATAAAAACTTATAACCTCCTTCCGATATTTTCGGGAGGAGGTTTTTTTGTAGAATAAATTATTTGTTGTCGACTTTTTTAAATTTGTGGGGTAAGGGAAAGTTCAAAAATCACAGAGAAATGAGTCATTACTATTTTTATCTTGTGCAAGTCGTAGCTATGCTTTATTATTTCCCTGCTCTAATAGTATTTTGGTAATTTCTGTCTTCCAAATCTTTCATGCTGTACTGGTATTTTTTATTGAAAAGTTATATGAGAAATCAGATTAATTTCTTCAAATAATTTATGGAAATATGAAAGATTTTTTCTCTCATAGGTGTAACAAAAACTACACATTATGGAAGCGAAAAAAATTTTATCAGCAGACTTTTTAGACATTTTATTTGAGGGAAAAAACAAAGACTATGGTGCTTACGATCTTCGTAAGAGTTATAGCAGTCGCCTTGTGAAGGCGCTGGCGGGAACATTCTTCATTGTACTTATTTTTAGCATGGGTTTCAGTTTTGCAAAGTCGGAAGAGGACATTTCTACGATAATAATAGACGACCATGCTTTTGGAGAAGTACCTAAAGAAAAGGATCCGGTAATAATCCCTCCCACGCCAAAAGAACCAGAAGCGGCCACGCAGCCTAAAGAAGTAAATCAGGTGAATTACAGTACAATTGTAATTAAAGACAACGACAAAATAAAGCCGGAGAGTATTATCAATACAATTACAGACCAAACAGCTATAAGTACTAAAACAGTTATTACAGACTTTACTAAACCAGTTGTAAACGCACCAATATCAGATGTGGGAACTACTACCGGCTTAGGGAATATTCTCGCAAAAGTAGAAAATCCCGACACTATATTTTTAAAAGTAGAAAAAGAAGCAGAGTTCCCTGGCGGACAAATAGCATGGCGCAGATTTCTGACCAACAAGCTAGATGCGCAAGAGCCATTAAATAATGGGGCAAAACCAGGAAGGTACATAGTCGTTATAAAGTTTGTGGTAAGTAAAACCGGAGAGCTTAGTAATTTTGCAGCAGAAACAAACCTGGGATATGGCATGGAAGAAGAAGCTATCAGAGTCATAAAAAAGAGCATGGCTTGGAAACCCGCTATTCAAAATGGCAACATCGTAAATGCTTATCGGAGGCAGCCAATTATTTTTGAAGTAAATGATTATTAAAATAAAAGCCTCCTCTTTAAAAGCTATCTAAAAAGCATTCTGTTTCTAACTCAGATAATTTATTAGCTGGGTTAGAAATTGCTTTTTTCCATAATACATTTATCGTACCTTACCCCAAAAAAAATATGCCTCTACAACCTTGGCAAATAGGAATAGTATTAAAGATAGAGCAACAGACTCCCTCTACACGTCGTTTTTTTATTCAGTGTCCGGAGGTGGAGGTCTTTGACTTTCAGCCCGGACAATTTGTAACGCTCGATCTGCCGATTCACGAGAAGCCTAATCGCCGCCTGCGGAGTTACTCTATAGCGAGCTGGCCCAATGGTACGAATGTGTTTGAGCTTTGCATCGTTTTGCTGGAAGATGGAGCAGGAACTAATTATCTATTCAATGAAATAAAGGAGGGTAGCGAGATCACACTTCGTGGGCCGGTAGGGGTATTTACACTTCCAGAAACAATGGATAAAGATCTCTATCTTATTTGCACAGGAACGGGCATAGCACCCTTCAGAAGTATGTTGCACTACATCAAAATCCATAATATCCCCTACAAGTCTATTTACATATTGTTTGGAACAAGGACAAAAGCCGACATATTATACTTTGCTGAATTGTCTGCCCTTACTCAAACTATGCGTGATGTACACTATGTACCCACACTAAGCCGGGAGAAGTGGGATGGAGCTAATGGATATGTTCATGATATGTACGAGAATTTCGTAAAAGAAAAAATTACAATTGATGAAAACGGCGAAAACGTACTTCCCCCAGCTGACTTTTATCTGTGTGGCTGGAAGAATATGATAGATGAGGCCAAGGAAAGAATTAAGGCTCTAGGGTACGACAGAAAATCTATTCACCAGGAGCTTTACGGCTAAAAATCTATTCAGGAACACTACGGCTTCACTTAACAATTACAGCTTTAATTTTTTTAGTATTACAAAAACTATAAAAAATGAAGACTGAATTTCGGTCTCACTACTGCTACTTATATAGTTTTTCTTACAAAAAAGAATTTTCTTACTGATGACAGAACAATAAGAGAAATGTATAGTTTAATGGATGGTGAGATAAACCAATTATTTAAAAAATAAAAGAAATGAGCACAACTAATGTAAAAGCTTTTGGCACAGAAGCAATAGAAGCTGACTTAAAGCAAATGGATATAGAACGTAGATCTGTAACTGCAAACGATGTAGAAATAGATATTTTATTTTGTGGTGTTTGTCATTCTGACTTACATACGGCTCGTAACGACTGGGGCAATACAATTTATCCAGCCATTCCCGGACACGAGATAATTGGAAGAGTTTCCAATGTGGGTGCAGAAGTAAGCAAATTTAAAGTAGGAGACCTGGTAGGCGTTGGTTGCCTGGTAGATTCCTGCCAGACCTGTAGCAGCTGTAAGCAAGATCTGGAGCAATATTGTTTAAGTGGCATGATTGGAACTTACAATGGTCCTGACAAACATTTGGGCGGTCATACCTTTGGTGGTTACTCAGAGAAGGTTGTGGTACGTGAAGAATTTGTTTTAAGCATTCCAGATAATCTGGATCCGGCAGCAGCAGCGCCACTATTGTGTGCTGGGGTTACTACCTGGTCGCCACTTATCCACTGGAAAGTGAAAGAGGGTAGCAATGTAGCAGTAGTAGGTCTGGGTGGACTGGGGCACATGGCTATAAAACTGGCAAAAGGCTTAGGAGCTTCTGTCACTTTGTTTTCGAGGTCTCCAGAAAAATTGCAGGACGCTAAAGACCTAGGCGTAGATAATGTTATCATTTCTACAGATACAGAACAAATGAAATCTGGTGGCGGCAAATTTGATTTAATAATAGACACGGTTCCTTATGCACATGATTTAAATGAGTATGTGGGCACGCTTAATATAAATGGAACTTTGGTGCTTGTAGGATACCTTGGCCCGATAGATCCTATGCTCAATAGTGTGCCTATGATACTGGGAAGAAAATCTGTAGCGGGTTCTGTAATAGGTGGAATAAAAGAAACCCAGGATATGCTCGATTTCTGTGGAAAGCACAATATCGTTTCTGATATTGAAATAATAAAGATGCAAAATATCAATGAAGCTTATGAGAGAATGCTCAAAAGTGATGTAAAATATCGATTTGTTATAGATATGGCGAGTTTGAAGGACCAGTAATAATAAATAAATATCCTAGTTTTATTTAAAGTAAAAATGAATTTTGATGCGACCTCCTGATAGTGATATTGGGAGGTCTTTTATTCAACGCGTACTAGTAGAAATCACAAAAAGCAACCTGCCTCGCACAGCCTTGCCCTATCTAAGTACTTAGTAATAAATACTATGTTTCCCGTAGCCCTTCCCTCATCTTCAGTCTATAAATCTTCCGTCTATCCTATTTCCTGACACAACTCTACCAAAGTGCCGGTACAGCTTTTTGGGTGAAGAAAACAAACCAATTTATTGTCGGCGCCTCGTTTTGGTTGTTCATTTAATAATATATAGCCTTCCGCCTTTAACCTTGCCATTTCAGAAACGATATCCTCTACCGCAAAAGCAATATGGTGGATTCCTTCCCCCTTTTTTTCTATAAATCGGGCAATGACTCCATCAGGCTCAAGGCTCTGTAGAAGTTCAATCTTCGTTTCCCCTTTTTGCATAAAAGCAGTTCGTACCTGCTCCGATGTCACGTCTTCTGTCTTATAACAATGACTTTGTAGCAGGTTTTCCCATATAGGAACGGCATTTGTAATGTCCTTTACTGCAATACCGATGTGTTCTACTTTGAGCATTTAGAGTGTTTTTACGAATTACGCAAAATGGGTGCAAAAATAACAGTTAGCAATAGCAAACTAGAACCTTTTACAGTAAATTTGCTTTACAATAATAAAGAAAATTACAAATTATAATGTTGAAATTACCGATCTACCTTGATAATAACGCTACCACACCAATGGATGAGCGAGTTTTTGAAGCTATGAAGCCTTACTTCCTCAATCATTTTGGAAATGCTGCGAGTCGTAATCACCCTTTTGGTTGGGCTGCAGAAGAAGCAGTAGACTATGCCCGCGGGCAGGTAGCAGCTCTTATAGGAGCAGATCCTAAAGAAATTATATTTACCAGCGGAGCTACAGAGGCAGATAATCTGGGAATAAAAGGGATTTATGAAATGTATGCTAGTAAAGGCAATCATATCATTACAGCTACCACAGAACATAAAGCCGTGCTGGATACCTGTAAGCATATAGAAAAGTCTGGCGGTGAAGTGACCTATTTGCAGGTAAACCGTGAAGGCCTTATAGATTTAATAGAACTGGAAGCGGCTATAAAGCCTTCAACCATCCTTATTGCAATAATGTATGCTAATAATGAAATAGGTACCATACAACCTATGAAGGAAATAAGTGAAATCGCCCGTAAAAATGGTGTGCTCGTATTTACAGATGGTACACAAGCGGTAGGTAAAATACCGGTAGATGTACAAGAAGATGGTATAGATCTAATGGCATTTACAGCACACAAAATGTATGGTCCAAAAGGGGTAGGTGCACTATACGTAAGAAGAAAAAACCCAAGGGTGAAAGTAACCGCTCAAATAGATGGCGGTGGTCACGAGCGGGGTATGCGTAGTGGAACACTTAATGTGCCCGGCATAGTAGGATTTGGTAAAGCTTGCGAAATCTGCAAGCAGGATATGGCAAGTGATACGAAGAGAATTACGAAGTTGAGAGATAGATTAGAAAGTGCATTGATCTTGCTGGAAGAGGCTTACATAAATGGTAGTACTGAACATCGTTTACCTCATGTAAGTAATATAAGTTTTAAACACGTAGAGGGAGAAGGGTTGCTGATGGGTTTCAATAAAGATATTGCGCTCAGTAGTGGTTCGGCTTGTACATCTGCATCTCTTGAACCTTCTTATGTACTAAAAGCACTTGGTCTGGGCGATGATCTGGCACATAGCAGTTTGCGATTTGGGCTGAGCAGATTTACCACCGAAGAGGAAATAGATTATACTATAAAAGCAATAAGCGACACAGTTATAAAGCTAAGAGAGATGAGCCCGCTTTGGGAAATGTTTAAAGAAGGAATAGACCTGGATACGATAGAGTGGGCGGCGCACTAGGAAATAATTATTGATTATTGATTAATAATTATTAATTAATCATTATTCCCTATCTTTTAAAAGAAATAAAAAATAAAATAACAATGATAATGCCTTGCTATAAAAAGCATTCATTAATCATTAAACCTTAATAATTAATAATTATAAAATCATGGCATACTCAGATAAAGTAATAGATCATTATCAAAATCCTAAAAACGTAGGTACGCTTGATAAAGCTGCTACAAATGTAGGTACAGGACTTGTAGGGGCTCCGGAGTGCGGTGACGTAATGCGGTTGCAAATACAGGTAGATGACGCTACCGGTACTATCACAGATGCAAAGTTTAAAACTTTTGGTTGCGGTTCCGCTATAGCTTCTTCTTCCCTCGCTACAGAGTGGCTAAAAGGTAAGAGTGTAGATGATGCTCTTAAAGTAGATAATATGGACTTTGTAGAGGAACTAAATCTACCTCCTGTAAAAATACATTGCAGTGTACTGGCAGAAGATGCTATTAAAGCAGCAATAAATGACTACCGCGTAAAGAATGGTAAAGAAGCAATACAATTTGAAGAAAGTGTAGTACACTAAGAATTTTGTAGAATGGCAACAGAAACACTAGAAACTAAAAAAGCAATGCAGGCGCCTGCGGGTGGCTTAGATGGTGCTGTGCTTATAAGCGATAAAGCTAAAGCAAAAGTGCTGTCCTTGATGGAAGATGCAGATATAGTGGGCAAGGAAGGTTATTTTCTTAGGGTAGGAGTTGTAGGCGGTGGCTGTAGCGGATTGAGTTACAAACTCGATTTTGATAACGAGGTAAAACCAATGGATCAGGTTTTTGAGGATAAGGGAATAAAGATTGTATGTGACTTAAAGAGTTTTTTATACCTGGTAAATACAGAATTAGAGTTCAGCGACGGGCTTAACGGAAAAGGGTTTTACTTTAATAACCCCAATGCCAGCAGAAGCTGTGGCTGTGGAGAAAGTTTTGCAGTATAAAAATTATATAAATGGATTTTAAAGATTGCCGGCGAGAGTCGGCATTTTTGTTTCCTAAAATTATTGTTGCAGAAGCAGCGCCTCGATTCATGTTGTAGCGCAGGGTTTCAAGCCCGGCTTGCAAAATATAATTATTACGTGGAGTGCCTTAGGTACGGCTCTTCACTTTTTGTGCTGGCAGCATTTTGAGCAATTATTGTTGATGGCAATAAATAGGTCGCGGTATTTCTAAAC